>CBDTYP010000019.1:0-20103 GCA_965364645.1 uncultured Gammaproteobacteria bacterium
TTCGAGCAAAAAAAATCCGGGTCTTTGACCCGGATTTTTTTTGCTCGAAAAACGTCTCTGACCCGGATTTCCCTATTTAATCTTCGATTCCTTGTAGGTGACGTGCTTGCGCACCACTGGATCGAATTTCTTCATCTCCAGCTTGTCGGGGGTCGTGCGCTTGTTCTTGTCCGTGGTGTAGTAGTGTCCGGTGCCGGCACTGGAAACCATCTTGATCTTGTCGCGCATGGTCTGGTCCCTCCCGGGATGCTCCCAAGGATGCCCTTACGGGCGCTCGCCCCGCGTCCGCATCTCGGCGATCACGGTCTCGATGCCCTTCTTGTCGATGATGCGCATGCCCTTGGCGGATACGCGCAGCTTCACGAAGCGCTTCTCGCTCGGCACCCAGAATCGATGGGTGTGCAGATTCGGCAGGAAACGCCGGCGCGTCCTGTTCTTGGCGTGGGAAACGTTGTTACCCGAGACGGGACGCTTACCGGTAACTTGACAGACTTTGGACATGCTCGTCCGCAACCATTGGCTCGAGGAAACGGGCTTTATACCAGCGCCCGGGACTCAGATCCAGCCCCGCTCGGCGAAGGACACCACCTCGTCGTCGCCGACCACGAAGTGGTCCATGAGGCGGACGTCGATGAGGGCCATCGAGTCGCGGATGCGGCCCGTGATGGCCCGGTCCGCCTGGCTCGGCTCCGCCACCCCGGAGGGGTGGTTGTGGGCGATGACGATGGCGGCGGCGTTATGGCGCAGGGCGCGTTTGGCTATCTCCCGGGGATGCACGCTGGCGCCGTTGACCGTGCCGTGAAACAGCTCCTCGAAGCAGATGAGCCGGTGGCGATTATCCAGGAACAGGCAGGCGAATACCTCGTGCTCGTGGGGGCGGAGCCGCGCCATGAGGAAGCGCCTCGTGTCCGCGGGGCAGCCGAGCAGGTCGCCGCGGCGGAGCCGGCCCTCGAGATGGCGCCGGCCGAGCTCCAGGGCGGCCTGCAGCAGCGCATAGCGGGCGTCGCCCATGCCGGGTGCGCCGCAGAAGGCCTCGCGCCCCGCATCCAGGGCCCCGCGCAGGCCGCCGAAACGTCCCAGCAGCCCCCGTGAGAGGTCAAGGGCCGTGCCGCCGGCGACGCCGGATCCCACGAAGATGGCCAGCAGCTCGGCATCGGAGAGGGCCCGGGGGCCCCGCAACAGGAGCTTTTCCCGGGGACGCTCCACCGCTGGCCATTCCTTGATCCCCATTTGACCTCCATGGCGGATGGGCGGGCGGCTGATACACTATAAAGTTACAGTCGCAACGGACCGGACAATATGTCTGACCAGACCATCAAGCGTGTGCTGCTGGGCGTCTCGGGCGGGATCGCCGCCTACAAGAGCCCCGACCTGGTTCGGCGCCTGCGCGAGCGGGGCTTCGACGTGCGCGTGGTGATGACCCGGGGCGCCGCCAATTTCATCACGCCCCTCAGCCTCCAGGCGGTGTCCGGCCAGCCGGTGCATACCACGCTCCTGGACGAGCAGGCGGAGGCCGCCATGGGTCATATCGAGCTGGCCCGCTGGGCGGACGTAGTCCTCGTCGCCCCGGCCACCGCCGACCTGATGGCGCGCCTCGCCCACGGCCTCGCAGACGATCTCCTCACCACCCTGTGTCTCGCCACCGATGCCCCCATCGTGCTGGCGCCGGCCATGAACGGGCGCATGTGGGCCGCGGCCGCGACCCGGTCCAACGTCGAGACGCTCCGAGCCCGGGGTGTTCGCATGCTCGGTCCCGGGAGCGGCGATCAGGCCTGCGGAGAGGTCGGCGAGGGGCGCATGCTGGAGCCGGCGGAGCTCGCCGCGCTCCTGGATGCCGGCGTCCCTGTCCCTGGCCGGAGCCAGGAGCTGGCCGGGCTCGGCGTGCTCATCACGGCGGGCCCCACGCGGGAGGCCATCGATCCGGTGCGCTACATCAGCAATCACAGCTCCGGGAAGATGGGCTACGCTGTGGCCGCCGCGGCCCGGGCCGCCGGGGCATCGGTGATCCTCGTGAGCGGTCCGAGCGACCTGCCGGCGCCGAGCGGCGTGGAGCGGGTCTGCGTGGAGAGCGCGAACGACATGCGCGACGCGGTTCTGTCCCGGGTAGAAGGCTGCGACATCTTCATCTCCGCCGCCGCGGTGGCGGACTACCGGCCTGCGGTCAGGGCCGAGCAGAAGATCAAGAAGAAGGAGACGAGTCTCGAGATCGCGCTCGTGCGAAACGTGGACATCCTCGCGGAGGTGGCCGCCGGCGATCACCCGCCGTTCACGGTCGGCTTCGCCGCGGAGACCGAACGCCTCGAGGCCCATGCCCGGGAGAAGCTCGCGCGCAAGCGGCTCGATATGATCGCTGCGAACCCGGTGGGAGGAGAGAACATCGGCTTCGGCGTCGACACCAACCGGCTTCGGGTCTTCTGGAAAGACGGCGAGGCGGACCTCGGCGAGGCGACGAAGACCGATCTCGCCGGACGCCTCGTGGCGCTGGTGAGTGGGAGATTTCGTGAAAAGCATCCAGCTTAAAGTTCTGGATGCGCGCATTGGCGACGCGTTTCCGTTGCCCGACTACGCCACCGACGGTTCCGCCGGCATAGACATGCGCGCCTGCCTCGACGAACCCTTGGAGCTGGGGCCCGGAGACACGCACCTGCTGCCCACCGGCATCGCCATCCACATCGAGGATCCGGGCCTGGCGGCGGTGCTGCTGCCCCGATCCGGACTCGGCCACAAGCACGGCATCGTGCTCGGCAATCTGGTGGGTCTCATCGACTCCGATTACCAGGGGCAGGTTTTCGTCTCCTGCTGGAATCGCGGCAGCGACTCTTTTACCATCCAGCCCGGCGAACGCATCGCCCAGATGGTATTCTTACCGGTAGTGCGTGCTCACTTCGAAGTAGTCGAATCCTTTCAGGAAAGTACCCGGGGGGCCGGTGGTTTCGGCCATTCCGGTCGCTCGTGAGGCTGTTCAGCATTGGCAAAATCCAAACCGAAAACCAAGTCGAAGTCTGACGGCAAAGGAAAGGCAGCCCCCAAGCCCGAGCAGCGGCAATCCGGGGGCGGCATCGCCGAGTCCTGGCGGCGCTGGCGCTGGCCGCTGATCCTGGTGGTGCTGCTGCTCGGCGGCTCCGCCGGCGGGATGGTCGCCTATCAGCAGTACGCCGCGAGCGTCGAGAAGCAGCGCCAGGAAGATGTCCAGGCCGCCGCTCAGGCCGCCGCAGCCGATGTCGGCCGGGAGGTGGGCCGGGAGACCCAGGCGCTCGCCAACCTCTTCGACGCGGCTGACCTGGGAGCCCTGCTGGCCGGAGACGACGCCGATGCCCGGGCCGCCCGGGAAGCGGCGATCGCCGCCGCCCACGAGGCCGTGCTGATGGCGCGGCTGGTGCCGATCGGCACCCGGAGCCCGGACCCCACCACCCGGCCGCCCATCGGCTACGCGGCCATCGACATGATGAGCGAGTCCGAGAAGACCGGGAAGGCGCCGCCGGTGGAGGCGCTTCTCTACGGCAGCGACGATCAGCACATCTTGAGCATCTGGCGCATCGACCACGGCGGCGCTCTGGTGGGACATCTGTTGCTGGCCCTGGACGTGTCGCTTCTGCCGAACCTCATGGATCGCGTCAACGTCCGCGAGGGTTATGCGGAGCTCGCCCAGACGAGCGGTGGCGGCAAGCCGTTAGTGCTCGCCCGGAGCGGCGACCCCACTCTTCGCCAGGGTCCCGGGGCTGTACGGGTCCGAGTGAAGGACACACCCTGGCGGCTCGCGTTCTGGCCGGGCGGGAGCCTCGCGCCACCTGAGGCCCTGGTCGATCTGCCGGACTGGCTGATTCCGGCCGTCGGCGGCGGGTTGGTGCTGATCGTCGTGCTCGTGGTGCTGGTGCGCCAGCGGGCTCAGAATCGGGTTGCCGAGGCCGCCGAGGAGGCCGAGCGTCAGAAGCAGCTGGACGCCGCCGCCAAGAGCGCGACGGCGAAGGCGGCCGCCGTGAAGGATGCTGCCAAGAGTGGCGACGCGGCTTCCACCGACGGCGTGGAGGAGGCCTACGCGGGCCTCGACGAGGGCCGGGCGAAGGCAGGCATCGTCGTCGACGAAGAGGCCGGCGCCATGGACATGCCGGCGGAGATCTTCCGCGCCTACGACGTGCGGGGCATCGTCGAGGAGGGGCTCACGGCCGACGTCGTGCGCCAGATCGGGGGCGCAATCGGCGCCGAGGCCTACGATCGCGGCCAGCAGACCATCGTGGTGGCGCGGGACGGGCGCAACTCCGGCCCCGAGCTGCAGGCGGCCCTGATCGAGGGGCTCCGCGGTGTCGGGCGGGACGTCATCGACGTCGGCTGCGTGCCCACGCCCGTGCTCTACTTCGCCACCCATTATCTCAACACCGGCAGCGGCGTCATGGTCACGGGCAGCCACAATCCCCCCGAGTACAACGGACTGAAGATCATGCTCGGCGGCGAGACCCTGTTCGGGGACGACATCCAGGATCTCAGGAAGCGCGCGGAGCAGGGCGGCTTCGCGAGCGGCAAGGGCAATCTGCAGACCATGGAGGTCGTGGACGAGTACGTGCGCCGCGTGTGCGAGGACGTGCCCGTTGCGCTCGGCAATTCGTTCCGCGTGGTCGTCGATTGCGGCAACGGCGTCGCCGGGGATGTGGCGCCGAAGCTCTTGCGTGCTCTCGGCCACGACGTCGTCGAGCTGTTCTGCGAAGTGGATGGAAACTTTCCCAATCATCACCCCGACCCTTCAGACCCTAAGAACCTCACGTCCCTCATCGGCAGCATCAAGCAAGAGAACGCGGATCTCGGCTTCGCCTTCGACGGCGACGGCGATCGCCTCGGCGTCGTCGACCCCGAGGGCAGGATCATCTGGCCGGACATGCAGATGATGCTGTTCGCGAAGGACGTGCTGGCGAGGAGCCCCGGTGCCGATATCGTGTTCGACGTCAAGTGCTCGAACCGGCTCGCAAAGGTCATCAAGCAGCTCGGCGGCAAACCGGTGATGTGGCGCACCGGACACTCCTATATAAAGAACAAGTTGAAGGAGAGCGGGGCGCCGCTGGCCGGGGAGATGAGCGGTCACATCTTCTTCCAGGATCGCTGGTACGGATTCGACGACGCCATCTACAGCGCGGCGCGCATGCTCGAGATCCTCATGTCGTTCAAGAAGTCGCCCGCCGAGGTCTTCGCGAAGCTGCCGGCCGGCGTCAGCACGCCAGAGTTGCGTGTGGACATGGCGGAAGGCGAGCAGGTCCCGCTGGTGGATGAGCTCGTCGACGGAGACGGCTTCGCGAACGGCAAGCGCACGACGATCGACGGCCTGCGGGTCGATTTCGCCGATGGGTGGGGACTCGTCCGCGCGTCCAACACCACACCGAGCCTGGTGATGCGCTTCGAGGCCGACAACAAGGAAGCATTGGCGCGAATCCAGGGGGAATTCAAAGCGGCGGTACTCGCCCTGAACCCGAACCTGGAGCTGCCTTTCTAGGGTCTCGATTCGCGCGATGCCCCAGATCCCATGTCCCTGAGCCCGACCACCGCCACGGAGACGGCGCGCGTTCTCGCCGACGCGCTACCCTACATTCAGCACTTTCACGACAAGACCATCGTGTTGAAGTATGGCGGCGCCGCGATGGTGGACGAGGAGCTGCAGAGCAGCTTCGCCAAGGACGTGGTGCTCATGAAGCTGGTTGGGATGAACCCCGTGGTGGTCCACGGCGGCGGCCCGCAGATCGGTCACGCCCTGGCGCGCATCGGCAAGGAGAGCGAGTTCGTCGAGGGCATGCGGGTGACGGACCGCGAGACCATGGATGTCGTCGAGATGGTGCTCGGTGGTCTGGTCAACAAGCAGATCGTCAACCTCATCGGCAGCCATGGTGGTCGTGCCGTCGGCCTTACCGGCAAGGATGGGAACCTCATCCGGGCGAGAAAGCTCACCCTGCGCCGCGACAGCCCGGAGCTCGATGCTCCGGAGATTATCGACATAGGACACGTCGGCGAGGTCGAGCACATCGATACGGGTGTGGTGGACATGTTGGTTCAGGGGGACTTCATTCCCGTCATCGCGCCCATCGGAATCGGCAAAGACGGACACTCCTATAACATCAACGCCGATCTCGTCGCCGGCAAGGTCGCCGAGACGCTGAACGCCGAGAAGCTCGTTCTGCTGACGAACACCTCCGGTGTGCTCGATGCCAGCGGGCAGCTGTTGACCAGCCTCGGCGTGGACGACGTCGAGGGTCTGATCGCCGACGGGGTGATCCAGGGTGGGATGCTGCCCAAGGTGAGCTGCGCGCTGAACGCCGTTCGCAACGGCGTCACGACGGCGACGATCTCCGACGGTCGCGTGCAGCACGCCGTGCTGCTGGAGACGTTCACCCGGGAAGGCGTCGGCACGATGATCCGCGGGGAGGGCGATTGAGCGCGATGGGAGAAAAACCAAAATCTCCCCGCCGTCAGCAGATCCTGGAGGCGCTTGCCCGGGAGCTGGAGACCCGGCCCGGCGCCCGTATCACGACGGCGCGCCTCGCCGAGGTGGTGGGTGTCTCGGAGGCGGCGCTCTACCGCCACTTCCCGAGCAAGGCGAAGATGTTCGAGGCGCTCATAGAGTTTGCGGAAGAATCCGTGTTCGGGCTGACGAGCCGGGTGCTCGCCGAAGAGGACGATGCGCCGCGGCGCTGCGAACGCATACTGACCATGTTGCTGACCTTCTCGGATCGGAACCCCGGTATCACCCGGGTGCTGCTCGGCGAGGCGCTCGTCGGCGAGAACGAACGATTGCGGGCGCGCGTTTCGCAGTTCTTCGACCGGTTCGAGACGCAGCTGAAGCAGATCCTCCGCGAAGGCGAGCAGGTCACGGACCTCGGTCTGCGGGCGAGTGTCGCTGCCATCGCAAACCTGCTGATGGCCGTGGTGGAGGGGCGCATGACCCAGTTCAGCCGCAGCGGCTTCGAACGGTCGCCGTTGGAGGCCTGGGATCAACAGTGGCCGGCTCTCCAGACGGGGTTGTTCCCGGGCGCGGCCGGATGACGGGTCCGGGGAGGGATTCCTGATGGGCAGGGTCGTCGCGTCCACCCAGGAGCTCGACATCGACGGTCACACGTTCGGATACACCCTGCACCGCGTTGTCGGACGCAAGCATGTGCACCTGGTCGTCGACGAGGACGCGCGGCTGCAGGTGCGGGCGCCCTGGCGTTTCTCCGCCGAGAGTGCGGCGGAGGTCGTCATCGAGAATCTTCTCTGGGTACGGGAGGCGCTCGAGCGGGCGATGCGCACCAGGGTGCGGCAGGCGCCCCTCGTATCAGGCACGCGGCTCCCTTTGCTCGACGAGGAGTTGCGCCTGGAGCTGCGGGTCGCCGCACAGATGGATCTCCTGTCGGCCATCGATCGCGGCCGGGTGACCCGCAAGGTGCGCAGCGCACTCGGTACCAGGGAAGGATGGATCGCACGCCGCGGCGGTGTGCTGCAGGTGGTCTCCCTGTCCCTCACTCAGTCGGCGCCCCGGCCGCTCGTGGAGGCATGGTACCGGCGGGAAGCAAAGCATTGCCTGCCGCTCCGAATGGCTCCATACGAACAGTCACTGGGCGTCCGGGCCAAGCGCATCAGCATTCGGGCCCAGCGCACCCGATGGGGAAGCTGCTCGTCCCATGGCACCATCTGCCTCAACTGGCGCCTGCTACTGCTGCCCGCGGATCTCTGCGACTACGTTCTCGTGCACGAGCTTTGTCACCTGCGCCATCTGGATCACTCGGCGAAGTTCTGGGCGCTGGTGGAGACCGTGTTCCCGGACTACGATGAACGCGAGCAGCGGCTCGAGTCGATGCAGGGGAATCTCGCGTTGTAGTCGGACGGCACGGCCCGGACGGGCTCACTCCGTTTTCTTGGTGAGGCCCTTGAGTTCTCGGTAGCGATCCAGATCCTCCGCGAACTGGGAGGCGAGCTCGGACTTCTGCAGGCGGCGCTTCTCGATAAAGCTGTGGCTATCCTGCAACTGCCGTTCGACCTTCGCAATCTTGTTCTTCAGCTCCGGCGTGATCGTCTTTCCGCTACGCTCGAGACTCGCAGCCTGGCCGCGCAATTGTTCCAGGGATTTCTCCAGCTGATTGAGAATCCTCTCGGTGTGATCGATGCGGATGTCGATGGCCGCCACCTGTCCCTCGTGGGCGAGGGTGAGATCCTTCTCCGTCGTGAACGTGCTCAGCAGCACGCGGTCCTTCGCCTGGCGTTCGCGAATCAAACGCGCTCTCTCTGCTTCCTCGGCTGCCAGGCGGGCCTCTTCCTCGCGCTGGGTTCGCAGCTCTTCGCCGGTCTTCGCGCGATCGGTCGTACCGACGGTGACGCCGGTCTCGCTCATCTCACGATAGGATTTCTGTGCGTACTCCGGCGGCACGGAGTTTCCGCACTCGCGCACGCCGTCGCTGTTAGTCCAGCATTTGATGCCGGCCGACGCGGCGCTCGGCAGGAGCACGGTCGCCAGGACCGCGAGCGCACAGGGCAACAACGCAATTCTGGGAAGTTTCATCGAATCATACCTGCTGATGCTGTCAATCAGCTCGTCGCATGCCTTTGCGGCGTCGGTCCAGAGGACCGGTCGCCCGAGCCATTTAACAGAAAGTATAGGGGATCGCCTTTTCCGATCGGAGATTTTGCCTCGGAAATTGCGACCCCACGCACATTTTTTGCCCCGTCCGGTGGTGCCAATTTCCAGCCTTACGGGGTCAGGCGCCGTAGGCCTCCCGATAGGCCCGTAGGCGCTGGAGCTCAGAGTCCATGTCGGCATCCTGCTCGAGAAACTCGACCAGGTCTTCGAGGCCGACGATGCTGATGACCTCGAGGCCGAGCTCCTGCTCGATCTCCTGGATGGCGGACAGCGGGCCTTTCCCCCGCTCCTGACGGTCCAGGGAGATGGCCGCGGCCACCGGAACGGCACCAGCGGCGCGGATGATGGCGACGGATTCCCGGGTCGAGGTGCCCGCCGAGATGACGTCGTCCACCATCAGGACGCGTCCGGCCAGTGGCGCGCCGACGGTGACGCCTCCCTCACCGTGATCCTTGGCCTCCTTGCGATTGAAGCAATAGGGAAGATCGAGGCCGTGAGTATCGTTCAGCGCCATGGCGATCGCGGCAACCAGGGGAATCCCCTTGTAGGCCGGACCGTAGAGCATGTCGAAGGAAACGCCGGACGCGGTTATGGCGGCTGCGTAGAAGCGCGCGAGGCGGGCCAGGCTGCCGCCGCTCGCGAACAGCCCGCTGTTGAAGAAATACGGACTATTGCGTCCGGATTTCAGAACGAACTCCCCGAAGCGCAATACCCCGTGGTGCAGCGCGAACTCGATGAACTCCCGTTGATAGGGTGCCATGGAAAATTACCCGTATCTCGACCGTTTCAGACGCTGCCCGATGGTAGTGGGCGCCGGCGCCGAATGGTAGCCGGGGACGGGAACCTACGAACCAGAGTTGTCAGACCTGGTGCACAAGCCCGCCCCCGGCCGCATTTCGGGGCTAAAGGACCGCTCGAATCGGCCGAAATCTCAAGATTGTGACCTGGTCCCGGTGCGCCCGGACCGGTCGGGTGCAAAAATTCAGGGGTGCTTCGGCATTCCATACAGACGACCACAATCCGAGTCAGGCGTCCGGTCGGCGCACTGCGAGGCTGACGGAGAGCGAAAAACAATGGGTGTACTCGACGATCTCAAGCAGGAGGCAGCGAGCTTAAAGGCCAGGGAACCAGAGGCCGAGGAAACGACCACGCCGGCGGATTCCGAGGCCGTGCGCCGCAAACTCGAGCCGAAGATGAAGGCTCTCTTCAAGTACTTCACCGAGTTCAACGAGCATTTGAACGTCGTCAGTCCCGACGTGACCGGCGACTATCTCCTGGAAGGCCTGGGCACGCTCACGAACCTGAGTCAGGGCAACTACAAGCTCCAGACCGACGATCCGAAGTCGATACAGAAATTCACCTTCAGCTGGTCCTGCTCCCGCCAGGGACGCCAGGAGTTCAAGGTGGCGAATCCGCATCTCGCCGAGATGCACAGGGAGACGCTCTGGAATCTGAATCTGAAGTTCAACAAGCGCGACCTTCAGAACGGCGCCGGCGCCGTTTTCGTCGTGGACGCCTTCGTGCCGGTGTCGTTCGAGTTCGAGGTCGACCCGGACAAGAACGCCATCTCCTTGAAGCTGAAGAACCTGGGCTCACTCGGGATCGTCAACTACTCCTACCATCCGGACAAGGTCAATGCGGAGCTGATGGACGAGCTCGCGAAGTGCGTCCTGCGCCGGCCGAATCGATTCGACGAGCTGAACGGCGAGAAGATGTCCGATACGCTGCGCCAGCGTCTGCGCGAGAACGTCGAGAAGGAGCGTGAGCAGCGCAACACCGAGCTTCACGATGCGGATTCGTCGGTGACCCAGCGCCTCGCAGGCTCTCTGTTCCGGCGCAAGCCCGGCTGAGCAGGCCTCCGCACCGCCTCTAAGAGCCATCCGGGCCGCCGCCGCGGTCACCCGGATGCGCACCCGAGCCGTTATCCCAGCATGGCGATGCCCAGGTCGCGGATCGGTGCCTCCACGAGCATCGTCGCGAGGTAGAGGCAGATGACGACCACGAAGGGTGAGAAATCGAGCCCCGATACCGGCGGGATGATCCGGCGCGCGGGGGCCAGCAGAGGCTCGGTGAGGCTGTGCAGGAGCCCCATGATGGGGTTGTACATGCCCGGGTTCACCCAGCTGATGACGACCTGGATCAGGATGGCGAACATGAAGACCCTGATGGCGAGTCCCAGCAGGCCGGCGACACTCAGCACCGCGAGGGCCCCGATGGGCGGCGAGTGGCCATCCAGCTGGAAGATGAGCCACTGCTCGGCGAGCTTCAGCACGAACATGAACAGCAGGGCGGCCATGTCCACCCCGGCAAATCCGGGGATGATCCGTCTCAGGGGGGCGAGGGGCGGCTGCGTGGCCTTCACGATGAACTGCGACACGGGGTTGTAGAAGTCGGCGCGCGCCCACTGGAGCAGAAAGCGCAGCATGATGAGGAGGATGTACAGGCCGAATAGCGTCTGTATGAGGAACGTGGCGGCATTGCCGACATAGGGGCCGCCCATCAATCACTCCCCTCGTCGGTGTCACTCCCGAACTCGGCGCCGAGCTCCACCGAGCGGCCATGGGCGGCCGACAGCGCCTCGTGCACGAGATGCTCGAGCCCCCCGGTGACCAGAGCGTCCAGCGCGCGCTCCGTCGTCCCCCCCGGGGAGGTGACGCGGGTGCGCAGGGTCGCCGGTGAATCGCTGCTTTCGAGCGCCATCTTGGCGGCCCCGAATGCGGTCTGGATGGTCAGCATGCGGGCATGATCCCTGGTCAGGCCGAGGGCGATGCCGGCTCTCTCCATGGTTTCCATGAGCAGGAAGTAGTACGCCGGTCCGCTTCCCGAGAGGGCGGTCACGGAATCCAGCAGATCTTCGTCCTCGACCCACACGGTAAGCCCGACCGCGCGCAGCACCGACTCGGCAAGGCTGCGCTCGGCGTCACTGACGAAGGGATTCGCATAGAGGGCGGTGGCGCCGCTTCCCACCAATGCTGGCGTGTTCGGCATGCTGCGTACGATGGCGGCGTCGTATCCGAGCCAGCGCAGCATGTCGGGCTCGCGCACGCCGGCGGCGATGGAGATGAACAGCGGCCGGTGGGCCTTCGCGGGAACGGCGACCCCCTTTACTACGGGCGCCATCACCTGGGGCTTCACCGCGAGCACGACGGTGCTCGCGTGGCTGACCGCCTCCTCGTTGTCGCTGCTGGTCTGGACGCGGAACGCCTCGGCCAGGGCTTCGAGCTTCGCCGAATCGGGGTCGCTCACATAGATCGATGCGGGATCACGGCCATCGGCGATGAGGCCGCCGACGAGGCTGGTCGCCATGTTGCCGCCACCGATGAAACTGATGATTCCGTCCGTCATCCCGATTGATCCCCGCCCAGCGACGTCGGCCCATTATGGGCAATTCCTGCAATCACGGAAACTCTCCGTCGCCGCTCCCATGGTCTACTAAACTGCTGCCATGACTCGAACCTCGAACGAGTGCGCGGGGCGACTCGCGTCGATCGTATTCGCCGCGATGCTGGGCGGATTCGGTGCCGTGCCGGCGGTGGCGGAGGACGTGGCGGAGCTGTTGCGGCGCGCGGAGGGCGGGGACGCTCGCGCCGCCTTCGTCCTCGGCATGCGCTACGCGAAGCCCGACAGCGCCAGCAGGGACGATGCCGAGGCCGTGCGCTGGCTGCGCAAGGCGGCCGACCAGGGGCTCGCGGAAGCCCAGTACAACCTGGGAATCATGTACGGGAGCGGCCGCGGCGTCACGCGGGACCCGGAACGGGCGGTTCAGTGGTACACCCTGGCGGCCGAGCAGGGACTCGCCGGCGCGCAGTACAACCTCGGCTCCATGTACGCCGTCGGCGACGGCGTGCCCCGGGATGAGAAGACGGCGGCGGAGTGGTACCGGCGCGCTGCGCTCCAGGACGTCCCCGAGGCCGCATACAATCTCGGTGTGCTCTACGATCTCGGGCGCGGCGTGCCCGCCGATGCGGCGACCGCGATGGAATGGTATGCACGCGCCGCGGAACGCGGCTACCATCCGGCGGCCTCGCGACTGGCGGCGCTGCGGGCCGCGAACCCGCGCCTCGCGGCGGCGTCTTCACCCGCGGCAACCGTGAAGCAGCCGGCTGAGGCTCCTCCCCCGAAGCCTGTGGAACCGGAGCCGGCGCCAGCCGCCGCCCCGGCGCCTCCCGCGCCGCCGAAACCCGGGCAGGCGACGGGTGCCGGGTCTCCCTCGGCGAGCCAGTGGCTCGCGGGCCTCGACGCGGGCCACTATACCCTCCAGGTGCTCAGTCACACGGACGAGAACGCGGTGCGGCGTTACCTGAGTGAGCACTTCGGCGACGGCGAGGCGGGCTACTTCGCATTCGAGCTGGACGGCAGGGTCTGGTACAGCGTCGTCACCGGCGACTACCCGAGCTACTCAGCGGCGACGGCCGCGGGCGAGGTCCTCGCCGGGCGTATCCGGGGGTCGAAACCCTGGGTGCGGAAGATCGCCATCATCCAGAAGAAGGCTATTCGCTAGCTGGTCGCGGGGCAGTCGTCGAGCGGGGTCCGAGGGCGCGCCTCCGACTCAGGCTTTTTCCCTCGCGCCGAATATCGCGGTGCCGATGCGGATGATGGTGGCGCCCTCGGCGATAGCGGCTTCCATGTCGTTGGTCATACCCATGGACAGGGTGTCGAGGGCCAGCCCGTCGGCGTTCAGGGACTCCTTGATCCCGCGCAAGGTCGCGAACGGCCGTCGCTGCTCCTCGAGATCGTCCCGGGGCTCGGGCAGGGTCATCAGGCCGCGGAGCCTGAGCCGCGGCAACTCCGCGACCACACGGGCGAGCTCCGCCACGTCTTCCGGCGCCAGCCCGGACTTGGAGGCCTCTCCACTCACGTTGACCTGCAGGCACACGTTCAGGGGCGGGAGTCCTTCGGGCCGCTGCTCGTTCAGCCGCCGGGCGATCTTCGCCCTGTCGATGCTGTGCACCCAGTCGAAGCGGGCGGCGACGGTGCGGGTCTTGTTGGACTGAACGGGGCCGATGAAGTGCCAGACGAGATCCAGATCCCCGAGGCTGTCCAGCTTCGTGAGGGCGTCCTGGAGGTGGTTCTCGCCGAAGTCCCGCTGACCGGTTTCCGCCGCCGCGCGCACTGCCTCCGGGGGCTTGGTCTTGCTGACGGCGAGCACGTGGACCTCCCCGGGGGAGCGCCCGTAGCGGCCCTCCAGGACCGTGACCCGGTTCCGAATTTCCCCCAGCGATTGTGCAATACTGCTCATGAAAGGTGACCCGACGCCGATGCTTCGTAGGATGTGCTTCTACCGTAGGCGCGCGGGGAGCGAGTGGTAGCCGCCCCGGCCGTCCGAGACCGCCGGGGACTCGCCCGGCAGCCGCCAAGGGGACAGCTAAACTCCCGAAACCGCTTTGGGCGCGCCATGGCCGCTAGACTATACTTTTTTAGTTCAGCGACAACCCGGGTCGACGCCTGGAATGTCTTATGGCAAGACGAGGGATAGTGAATGGATATTGGTGAGCTTCTCGCATTCGGCGTGAAGAACGGAGCTTCCGATCTGCATTTGTCGGCGGGCCTGCCCCCCATGATTCGCGTTGACGGCGACGTACGTCGCATCAATGTTCCAGCCATCGATCACAAGACCGTTCATGACCTCGTGTACGACATCATGAACGACAAGCAGCGTAAGGACTACGAAGAGTTTCTGGAGACCGACTTCTCTTTCGAGATCCCGGGCCTCGCGCGCTTCCGCGTGAACGCGTTCAATCACCATCGCGGATCGGGCGCCGTCTTTCGTACCATTCCCTCGCAGATTCTCACCCTCGAGGAGCTGAACTGCCCGAAGATTTTCAAGGACATTTCCGACACCCCCCGTGGCATCGTGCTTGTCACCGGGCCTACCGGATCGGGGAAATCCACGACCCTCGCCGCCATGGTCGATCACAAGAACAGCAGCGAGTACGGCCACATCCTCACGGTCGAGGATCCGATCGAATTCGTGCACGAGAGCAAGAAGTGTCTGGTGAATCAGAGAGAGGTCCACCGGGACACCCTGGGCTTCAACGAAGCGCTACGTTCGGCCCTTCGCGAGGACCCGGACACCATCCTGGTTGGCGAGATGCGAGATCTGGAAACCATCCGGCTTGCGCTTACCGCCGCCGAGACCGGTCACCTGGTCTTCGGCACGCTGCACACGAGCTCGGCCGCGAAGACCATCGACCGTGTCGTCGACGTGTTCCCCGCCGCGGAGAAGGACATGGTGCGCGCAATGCTCTCCGAGTCACTGCGCTCGGTCATCTCCCAGACCCTGTTGAAGAAGAACGGTGGCGGGCGAGTCGCTGCCCACGAGATCATGATCGGTACACCGGCGATTCGAAACCTCATCCGCGAGAACAAGATCGCGCAGATGTACTCGGCGATTCAGACCGGCCAGCAGTACGGGATGACCACGCTCGATCAGACGCTTCAGAACATGGTGCAGCAAGGCGTGATATCGCGTCAGCAGGCCCAGCTGAAGGCAGCGAACAAGGATTCCATCGCCTAGTAATTAGGCCTGATAATCGGGCGCGCCAGGAGATTCAGGTACCCGCCGTCGGAGCAGCGAAATGGAACGAGAACAAGCTATCAAATTCATGCTCGACCTTCTGAAGCTTTTGAAGCAGAAGAACGGCTCGGACCTTTTCATAACGGTGGGCTTCCCGCCCGCGATGAAAGTCGACGGCAAGGTGACGCCGGTGTCGAAGCAACCCTTGACGCCCGAGAACGCCAAGGCGCTGACCTACTGCATCATGAACGATCGGCAGCTGAAGGAGTACGAGGCGACGAAGGAGTGTAACTTCGCTATCGCACCGCCGGGAGTCGGGCGCTTTCGTTGCAACTCATTCATACAGCAGAGCCACCCCGGTCTCGTGATGCGTACCATCACCACCGAGATCCCGACCCTCGATGGACTGGGACTGCCGGAGGTGCTGAAAGACGTCAGCATGACCAAGAACGGACTGGTTATCATGGTGGGCGGCACCGGCACCGGTAAGAGCACGAGCCTCGCGGCGATGGTGGACTACCGCAACGAGAACAGCCATGGTCACATCGTGACCATCGAGGACCCCATCGAGTACGTCCATCCGCATAAGAGCTGCATCATCATGCAGCGCGAGGTCGGCGTGGACACCGAGGATTGGGGCATCGCGCTCAAGAACTCTCTGCGTCAGGCGCCCGACGTCATCCTCCTTGGTGAGATCCGGGACCGCAACACCATGGAATTCGGCATTCAGTTCGCCGAGACGGGGCATCTCGCGTTGGCTACGCTCCATGCCAACAACGCCAACCAGGCGCTGGATCGCATCATCAACTTCTTCCCGGAAGAACGTAAGCCGCAGCTGCTGATGGACCTGTCGGCGAACCTGCGGGCGCTGATCTCCCAGCGGCTGCTGAAGAGCCGTACCGGGGAAGGCCGTGTCGCGGCCATCGAGATTCTTCTGAATTCACCGCTCATCAAGGACCTCATCCTCAAGGGAGAGCAGAACGAGATCAAGCCGATCATGGCGAAATCCCGCGAGATCGGCATGCAGACATTCGATCAGGCGTTGTTCGACCTCTACGAGGCCGACAAGATTACCTACGATGATGCGCTGCGCTACGCGGATTCCCAGAACGAGCTGCGGCTGCGAATCAAGCTCGAAGGCAAGGCGGCGCACGGCAAGGAGGCGCTCGAGGGGCTGGATCACCTGTCCCTGGAAGAAGGTACCGAAGACAAGAGCAACCTCATGCGCTAGTCGTAGCGCTTTAGCGAAGTTCCAACTTGCATGGATATTCAACCCTACCTGAAATTGTTGGTGGAGAAGAACGCGTCGGACCTCTTTTTCACGGCCGACTCGGCCGTGAAGCTCAAGGTCGAGGGGCGGGTGACATCCGTCGGTAAGACCGAGCTCACGCCGGATCTGGTCGAAGCTGCCGCCAACGGAATCATGGACGACCGCCTTCGGCAGGTGTTCTCCGACACACTGGAATGCGACTTCGCCATCGCGCTCCCCGACGAGAGCGCGCGTTTTCGTGTCAACGTGTTCCGGCAACGCGGCAAGATCGCGATGGTCATCCGGCTCATCCCGATGGCAATCCCCACCGTCGCGGAGCTCGGCCTCCCCGAGATCCTCCACGAGCTGGTGCTCACCAAGCGCGGCCTCATCCTCATGGTCGGGGCGACCGGATCGGGCAAGTCCACGACGCTGGCGGCCATGGTCGACTATCGCAATGCGACCACGCCGGGACACATCCTCACCATCGAGGATCCGGTCGAGTTCTACCATCCGAACAAGAAATCCATCGTCAACCAACGCGAGGTGGGCGTCGACACGATCTCCTACGCCAAGGCCCTCAAGTCATCGCTGCGCGAGGCGCCGGACGTGATTCAGATCGGCGAGATCCGGGACCGCGAGACCATGGAGGCGGCCCTGGAGCTCAGCAACACCGGGCACCTGGCCATATCCACCATGCACGCGAACAACTCCAACCAGGCCATGGAGCGCGTCATCAACATGTTCCCCCAGGTTCTGCACAAGCAGCTGTTCATGGACATGTCGCTGAACCTCTGCGCGGTCATCTCGCAACGCCTGG
Organism: uncultured Gammaproteobacteria bacterium; assembly: GCA_965364645.1. Taxonomy (GTDB): domain Bacteria; phylum Pseudomonadota; class Gammaproteobacteria; order HK1; family HK1; genus JAABYT01. The sequence goes on from CBDTYP010000019.1 coordinate 17,174, forward strand.
TGCCCGATCTCGACGGGCGGCGCTGCGCGGCGGTGGAGATCATGATCAACACGCCGCACATATCGGAGCTGATACTCAAGGGCGAGATCGGTGAGATCAAGGAAGCCATGCAGGAGAGCGGCACGCGGGGCATGCAGACTTTCGATGACGCCCTGTTCGCGCTCTACAAGGAGGGCCGGATCAGCCTCGACGAGGCCCTCAACAACGCCGACTCGAGAACCAACCTGGAAGCGAAGGTCAACTTCGGCTAAATCACGCCGTCGTCCGCGAGGCGTCTCAATTCGTCTGCGGAATACCCGAGGCGTCCGCCCAGTATCTCCTCGTTGTGCTCCCCGAGTGCCGGCCCAGGCCACAGGGTCTCACCGGGCGTGTCTTCCAGCCGGGGAACGACCGCCGGGATCTTCAACGCCTCTCCTTCCACCTGCACGCTCTCGAACATGCCTCGCGCCTGGTACTGGGGGTCCGCCATCATGTCCTCGACGCTGTAGATCGGACCGGAGGGCACCCCGGCCTCCGCGAGACGCTCCAGCACCTCGACGGATCCCAGGGTGGCGGTCCACTGGGAGATGGCGCCGTCCACCTCTTCCTGGTGAGCGACGCGGCCCGCGTTATCGGTGAGTCTGGCATCGTCCGCCAGGTCGTCCCGGCCGGCGGCACGCATGAGTCGCTGGAATATCGAATCGCCGTTCCCGCCGATGATGACGAACTTGCCGTCCGCGCAAGCGTAGGTATTGGTCGGCACGATACCGGTGAGGGTCGACCCGGACGGACCCCGCACCAGGCCCGCGCCGTCGAACTCCGGCACGACGGACTCCAGCATGTTGAACACCGATTCGTAGATGGCCACGTCCACCACCTGACCCGCGCCGCCGGGCTGCCCGCGCTGCTGCAGCGCCAACAGGATGCCGATGACCGCGTGCAGCGCCGCCAGCGTGTCGCCGATGCTCAGGTTGGGCCGCACGGGCGTCTCGCCCGGGAATCCGTTGATGTGGCGGAAGCCCCCGAAGCCTTCGCACACGGACGCGAAACCCGGCCGCGAGGCGAGCGGGCCTGTCTGCCCGTATCCGGAGACGCGCGTGTACACGAGAGACGGGTTCCGTTCCTTCAGGGCCTCGGGGGACAGGCCCCACTTCTCCATCGTGCCGGGCCGGAAGTTCTCGATGAGCACGTCGGCGTCTTTCGCCAGGCGACCGGCGATTGCCCGGCCCTCGTCTTTGCGAAGGTCCAGTGTGACGCTCTTCTTGTTGCGGCCGATGGACTGCCACCAGAGCGAGGTGCCGTTCTTCAACGCGCGCCAGTTGCGGAGCGCATCGCCGCGATCCGGAGACTCGATCTTGATGACCTCGGCACCGTAGTAGCCCAGCATGCAGCCGGCGAAGGGACCGGCGATGAGCTGACCCATCTCCAGCACCCGGATGCCGTCCAGCGGTTTCCCCTGTCCCGCGCCGCTCACGATTCCCCGGCCCGCCCGGGCAACACAAGATTGGCGACGACCCCGATGATGCCGGCAAGGCCGATGCCCTTCAGCGCCCAGTCCGCGGTGCCCACGCTCAGCCCGCCGACGCCCGTCACCAGCACCAGGGCGACGATGGTGAGGTTACGGGGCTCGAGGAGGTTCTCCCCGGCCTTCACGAGCAGGTTGAGCCCGACGACGACGATGGCGCCGAACAGAATGACGAGGATCCCTCCCATCACTGGCGTCGGGATGGTCTGCAGCAGCCCGCCGACCTTGCCGACGAAGGCGAGCAGGATCGCGGCGACGGCGGCGCAGGTCATGACCGCCGGATTGAAGGCGCGGGTGATGGTCACCGCGCCGGTTACCTCGGAGTAAGTCGTGTTGGGCGGGCCGCCCATGATCGAGGCGACGAAGGTGGCGACGCCGTCGCCGAGAAGCGTGCGGTGAATGCCCGGCCTGGCCACGTAGTCCCGGCCGGTCACCGAGCCGATGGTGAGGATATCGCCGAAGTGCTCGATGGCGGGCGCGATAGCCACGGGCGCTATAAAGAGAATTGCCTGCCAACTCCACTCCGGCGCCACGAACGCTGGGACGTGGAACCAGGGCGCATCGGCGACCGGGCTGAAGTCCACGAGTCCGAGGACGAGAGCGAGCAGATAGCCGACCCCGAGACCGCAGAGTATCGAGAGCAGGCGGAACATCCCGCGCCCGAGGAGCGAGAAGAGCACGACGGCAATCAACGAGACCGCGGCCACCGACAGCGCGGTGGCGTAGGGAACCAGCTCGGCCGAGCCGTCCCCGGTCTTGCCCATGGCGAGATTGACGGCCACCGGCGCGAGGATGATGCCGATGACCATGATCACCGGTCCAATGACCACGGGAGGCAGCAGTCGGTGCAGTATCTGCACGCCGCCGACGCGGACGACCGCGCTCAATATGGCGTAGATGACGCCGGCGGCCGCGAGCCCGCACAGGGTGGCCGGCAGCCCCCAGGCCTGGGTACCGTAGATGATGGGCGCGATGAAGGCGAAGGACGACGCGAGGAACACCGGCACCTGCCCGCGGGTGATGAGCTGGAAGATGAGGGTGCCGACACCCGCTGTGAAGAGCGCCACGTTGGGGTCGAGTCCCGTCAGCAGGGGTACCAGCACCAGCGCGCCGAACGCGACGCACAGCATCTGCACGCCGAGCACGGCGGTGATGGGGGTGAGCTTGTAGTTGGTCTGGGAGAGCGCGTCGGATGCCGCGGAGCTCATGGCAATGCCCTCGTGTTGCTCGAGTTACAGATAGACCGTAGACCGTAGGTTGGGCTGAGCGCAGCGAAGCCCAACATCCAGGTCGTCATGTTGGGCTTCGCAAGCTCAGCCCAACCTACGAAGCTAAAAGTGCACGCTGTAGGCGTCGAACACGGGACCGTCGACGCATACGCGCTTCATGGCGGGTCCGTCCGGCGTGTCGATGCGCACGGCGCAGC
>CBDTYP010000020.1:0-19926 GCA_965364645.1 uncultured Gammaproteobacteria bacterium
CCGAGACCCGTTACACCGCCGGCGGCAGCGCCGTCACCAACGTGCGCCTGGCGACTACCGATGCCTGGAAAGACAAGCAGTCCGGCGAGCAGCAGGAACGGACCGAGTGGCATCGGATCGTCTTCTGGGGACGCCTCGCGGAAATCGCCGCCGAGTACCTGCGCAAGGGCTCGCAGATCTACGTGGAGGGCCGCATCCAGACCCGCAAGTGGCAGGGCCAGGACGGCCAGGACCGCTGGACCACGGAGATCGTCGGCAACGAGATGCAGATGCTCGGCAGCCGCGGCGGCGCCCAAGCCTCGCCGCCCCCGGATTTCGACAGCGGGCAGGCCAGCGGCCCGGGATCCAGCGGTGGATCCGGCGCGAGGAAGGCCGAGACCGTCCAGGACTTCGACGACGACATTCCGTTTTAGACTCGTCCGCAGCGATCGGACGCCCCGTCGGGACTCTCCCGCCCACGGATCGCTCTCCGTTGGCGGGAATTCGCCTATGCTTTCCTGACTCGAACCTGGTGGAAAGCACGGGCTATGCACGACCTTCATCCGGCCGAAGCGGTGACACTCAGCGTGGTCGTGCCGTGCTTCAACGAGCGGGCGACCCTCGCGCCCTGCGTCGAGCGGCTGCTGGCGATCCGCGACCCGGCGCTGAGTCTCGACATCATCATCGTGGACGACGGCTCCACCGACGGCAGCGGGGCAGCGGCGGAGGCGCTCTGCGCCCGGCACGAAGAGGTGCGCATGGCGCGCCACCCCCGCAACATGGGCAAGGGCGCGGCGCTGCGCACGGGCTTCGCGAAGGCCCGGGGCGACTACGTCGCCGTGCAGGACGCGGATCTCGAATACGACCCCCGGGACCTGCTGGAGCCCCTGCGTGAAGGCAGCGCCGACGTCGTCTTCGGCTCGCGCTTCGTCTCCTACGGAGCCCACCGGGTGCTCTACTTCTGGCACTCCCTCGGTAACGCCTTCCTGACCATGGTCTCCAACGTCTTCACGGACCTCAATCTCACGGACATGGAGACCTGTTACAAGGTCTTTCGTCGCGACATCATCCAGTCCATCGACATCGAGGAGAATCGCTTCGGGGTCGAGCCGGAGATCGTCGCCAAGGTGGCGCACATGCGCCCGCGCATCTACGAGCTGGGGATCTCGTACCACGGGCGCACCTACGCCGAGGGCAAGAAGATCGGGGCCCGGGACGGCCTGCGCGCCCTCTACGCGATCCTGAAATTCAACGCCCACAAGGCGCCGCTGCCCGTGCAGTTCCTGCTCTATCTATTCATCGGCGGCATCGCCGCGTTGACCAACCTGGGTGTCTTCCTGGCCCTCTACGGGGCCGGCTACACGGTGTCGGCCGCCGCGCCCATCGCCTTCGCCGGGGCCGCGGCGCTCAACTATCTGCTCTGCGTGCTGCTGCTGTTCCGGCACAAGGCCCGCTGGTCGACGCCGGGGGAGCTGCTCGCCTACATCGCCGTCGTCGCCGGCGTCGGGGCGTTGGACCTGGGGGTCACCGTGGCCGCGCTGGCGGCGGGTGCCGGGCCGGGGGCGGCGAAGAGCCTCGCCATCCTGTGCTGTCTGGCCCTCAACTTCGCCGGCCGCAAGTACCTCGTCTTCTACGAGCCGCCGAGCGGCCCCTGGGCACCCAGCCACCCGGACCATGTCCCGCGCAATTCAAGGGAGTCTGACCCGCTTGATTTCACCATTGATCGCGAGCTGAGCGCGGGCAAAAAAAAGCCGAGGCGGGGGACGCCTCGGCATGAATAACCACCAAAGGAGGGTTTGGAGGAGAAACATCATTGCTGATGTTGCGGTGCAATATACTGGGGATGGTGCAGCGCGTCAAGGCGCTCCTGCCTAGAAATCTCTTTATACCCGGATAAACGGCGTGAACACTCAGCCGCCGCCGGCGGCAATCGCCCGCCACAACCTCTCCGGGGTAAGGGGCATGTCCACATGGCGCACACCGTACTCCTCCAGGGCGTGCATCACCGCCCCGACCACCGCCGGCAATGCCCCGCAGCAGCCGGCCTCCCCCGCCCCCTTGGCCCCCAGCGGATTCTCCGCGGACGGGGCGTCCTCGAAGAACTCGATGGCGAAGTCCGGCATGTCGTCCGCCCGGGGCAGGGTGTAGTCCATCAGGGAGCCGGACAGCAGCTGGCCGCTGCCCTGCTCGTAGACGATCTCCTCCATCAGCGCCTGCCCGATCCCCTGGGCAGTGCCGCCCATGACCTGCCCCGCGCAGGTCAGCGGATTCACGATGGTGCCGAAGTCGTCGACGATGCTGTAGCGCTCGAGCCGGACCGCCCCGGTGTCCGGATCCACCTCCACCTCGGCGACGTGACAGCCGTTGGGATAGGTGATGCCGCTGCGCTCGTAGTCGACGGTGTCGTCGAGGCTCTCGAACCCGTCCGGGCGAGCGCCCGCGTCGAAGGACGCGCGGATGACATCCTCCATCGCGACGGCGTGATCGGTCCCGGCCACGGAGAAACGCCCCGCGTCGAAGGTGAGATCCACCTCCGGGGCCTCCAGCAGGTGGGCCGCGAGACGCTTCGCCTTCTCGAGCACGCGCTCGCTCACCCGTACCACCGCGGAGCCGCCCATCTCGAGGCCGCGGGAGCCGCCGTGGCCGCCGCCGATGGGCGTCTCGTCGGTGTCGGCCTGGACGAAGTCGATCGCCTCCATGGAGAGCCCCAGGTGCGCCGCCACGATCTGTGGGAGCACCGTCTCGTGACCCATGCCGGTGGAATGACTGCCCACCGCGAGCTTCGCCCGACCGTCGGGAGAGAAACGCAGCGCCGCGTGCTCCTTCGGCCCGCCGCCGCTGCACTCGAGATAGGTGCAGACGCCGATGCCCCGGCGCCGTCCCCGCGCGCGGGCCTCCCGGGCCCGGTCCTCGAATCCCGTCCAGTCCGCGATGGCGAGAGTGCGATCGAGCACCGTCTCGAAGTCACCGCAATCGATGCGGCTGCCGGCGCCGGTGGTATAGGGCAGCTCATCGGCGGATAGCAGGTTGCGCCGGCGTATCTCGGCGCGGTCCATGCCGAGCTCCGCCGCCGCGAGGTCCAGGATGCGTTCGATCTGATATGACGCTTCCGGGCGGCCGGCGCCGCGGTAGGGGTCCGTCGGCGCGGTGTTGGTGAATGCGGCGCGAGCATGGAAGTGGAGCGCCGGGATTCGGTAAGGCCCGCCCTGGGTGCGGGCGCTGCCGCCGGTGCAGGTGAAGGGACCCACGGACAGGAGGTAGGGGCCGACGCTGCCTACGGAGTCCACGCGCAGCGCGAGGATGTCGCCGTCGCCGTTCAAGGCGAGCGTCACGTTGCTCTGCTGATCGCGACCGTGGGCGTCCGATAGAAACCCCTCGCCCCGATCGTTCATCCACTTCACCGGGCGCTCCACCCGGCGCGCGGCCCACAGTGCGAGCGCGTGCTCGGGGTAGAGGGGATTCTTCGCGCCGAAGCCGCCGCCCACGTCGTGGGCCACCAGACGCAGCGCGTCCTTGGGGATATGAAAGACCTCGTCGGCCAGCTGGTTGCGGTTGGCGTGGATGTTCTGACTCGCGCAGATGAGCACGTAGCGATCGTTCGCGTCGTCGTAGTGGGCGACGGCGCCGCGGTTCTCGATGGGGACCGCCGTGACCCGCTGGTTGTCGACGTACATGGAGACGACGTGGGCCGCGCCCGCGATTGCCGCATCCACCGCGTCCGGGTCACCGACCTCGAAGCGCACGCAGAGGTTGCCGGGGATATCGTCCCACACCAGGGGCGCGTCCACGGCCAATGCCGCCTCGGCGCTCACGACGGCCGCCAGGGGCTCGTAGTCGACCTCGATCAGCTCCGCCGCCTCCCGTGCCCTATCGGGAGTCTCCGCGATCACCGCCGCCACGGCGTCACCGACGAAGCGCGCCCGCTCGGCGACCAGCCCCTGGCGCTCCGGCGTCGGCACGGGCGTCTCGTCGCTGTTCTTGGCCGCGGTGCGCGTGGGTATCCCGCCGAGCCCGTCGGCAACCCAGTCGGCGCCAGTGAGCACCGCCAGCACGCCTGGCGCCGCCGCGGCAGCCTGGGTGTCGACGGAGATGATACGCGCGTGGGCGTGGGGCGAGCGCAGGATGACGAGATGCGCCATGCCGGGCATGGTGACGTCGTCCACGTAGCGGCCGGCGCCGGTGAGAAAGCGTGCGTCTTCCTTGCGCCGGACGGCCTGCCCGACGCCGTAGCGTTCGATGGTGGATTCGTTCATGGGCGAAGTCGTTGCTCGTAGAGTTGTCGATAGTGTGGCAGGCATTCCTCGGCGAGGGGCTCGAGGGCCGCCGGCAGTGTGTGCACCTTACTCTCGTAGGCGGAGAACCCCGTGGAGGCCTGCACGGCATCATACCAGTACCTCGCCCACACGCCGTCGCTCGCCCGGGGCCCGGCCGGCCACGAGAGCATGCGTTCGCTGAAGGGAAGATCGAGTACCGCGCAAAGCGCCGTCAACATGGCGCGGGGGTCCTCGAGCACGTCCCGGGAGTCGAGCACCAGCGGCGTCGTCCCGGCCAGGCTCTCGGCGGTGGCGAACAGCGACGCCTGTTGCAACACCCCTACGTCGCTCACCGTGACCTCTGGCCGGGTGCGCGCGTAGGAGGCGATGACCTCGCGGGGGTCGCGAATGAGAAAGCAATTGTGCACCAGGGCGAGCCAGTCCCTGTCGACCTCGTCCAGCATGTGGTGGGTCATGTGCTTCTGAAAGTAGATGGGGTTGGCGCCGGGGATCGGGCCCGTCACGTCCGCAACCACCCGCCGCCAATCCGTGTCGCCGGCGGCGATGACCTCGGCCGCACCGGGATGCGCGATGCCGGTCCGTTGCAGGTAGAAGGCGTACAGGGGCTCGTCCCACACGGCGGTGTCGCCGCGATTCTCCCAGGCGCGCATCATGGCCGTGGAGATGTTCCGCGGGCCGGACCACATGGCGATGCGGGTCGCGTCGTTCACGGCGCCGCCGCCTCGGCGTCGATGAAGTCCCGGTAGTGCTCCTGCAGGCGCTCCGTCACAGGTCCACGATCGCCGGCGCCGATGCCCCGCCCGTCCACCTCGACGGCCGGGACAACGCCTGCGAAGGTTCCGGTGACGAACGCCTCGTCGGCGGAGTACACATCGAAGAGGCTGAAGTCCCGCTGATACACCGGGATGCCGTGCTGCTCGCAGACGGCAATGACGTTGGCCCGGGTGATTCCGGCGAGACAGTAGTTCCCCGAAGACGTCCAGACTTCGCCCGCGCGCACGATGAAGAAGTGGGTGGAGTTGCAGGTCGCGACGAAGCCGTGTGGGTCCAGCATCAGCGCCTCGTCGGCACCGGCCTTCGTGGCCTGGATGCAGGCGAGGATACAGTTGAGCTTGGAGTGGCTGTTGATCTTCGGGTCCTGCACGTCCGGCGGCCCCCGGCGCACGTGCACAGTGGCGAGGCGCACGCCGTTTTCCGCCACCTCGGGGCTCGGCTGCTTGTGCTCGGGGATGATGACGATGGTGGCATCGCCGACCGTCATGCGGGGATCCTGGTAGGGCGTCGACTTGAGACCCCGGGTCACCATCAAGCGGATGTGCACGTGATCCTGCATGGCGTTGGCCTCGACGGTGCGGTAGAGGGCGTCGGTGAGCCCTTGCCGATCCAGGCCGATGTCGAAATCCAGGGCGCGCGCGCCGGCATAGAGGCGGTCCAGGTGGTCGTCGAGGAAGAGCAGCCGTCCCCGGTGCAGCCGCAAGCCCTCCCAGACGCCATCGCCGAGGACGAATCCGCTGTCGAAAACCGACACCGACGCCTGCTCCCGGGGAAGCAGCTCGCCGTTCACATAGATGAGGATGCCGGCATTGCGCGGGTCGTCCTGATACTCGTGGGTGCCCTTGGCCATCGTCCTCGCCTCGTTCGCCGATATGGATTGGGGAGTCTCCCCGAAACGCCGCGCTCGCGTCTACTGGCGGCCCGTCACCGGACCCTCCTTGGCTATAATTATCCCCGTGCAGACCCAAAACGATTCACAGGGATGGAGGGCGGCCCCCGGTGCCGCCCGGACCCGGCCAAAGCGATGCGCGACGACCTGAGAGCACGAATCGCGTACGTGGCGGCGCGCCTGATCGTCACCAGCAACGCCAAGGAAATTCAGGATCACGCGCGCACGACCGTCGTCCATATCGAGGGGCTCGTGAGCCCGAACACTATCGACGTATTCGACTTCAGCTCGAGCTGCCGGTTGTCCGGGGAACAGAGCGACGAGGGGTTCAGCCTCTTCGACTACGACGAGAACCAGTACGTGGACCTCAATCTCGACGGGGACGACTTCGAGGGGTTCGACTACGCAACCGGCACGCGCTATACGGGCGAGGTCCGTGAGCAGAGCGTGCGGATATTCGACTACGGCGAGTTCACGGACTTCGAGTACAGCCTGAAGAGCCCCAACTGACTCCGGCTCATTCTATTTCGCGGGGCGTCATCCCCAGGCGTGTCGCTATCAGCAGCAGACCGAAGATCGTGAAGCCGGTGAATATCACCAGCGTCCATCCGGGGATTGTGAGGCCCAGGAATACCCACTGCACGTCGGCGCACTCCCCGGAACCGCGAAAGACGAGGCTCAGCGCCTCGGTCAGCGGGAAGGCGTCCAGCATGTACTCGAGACCGGGCCCGCACTCCGGCACCTGGTCGGCGGGCAGGTTCTGCAGCCACACGTGCCGTCCGGCGACGATCAGCCCGAGCACGCCGAACACGACGATGAGCACCCCGTAGACACGCCTGCCCGTGACCCCCGGATCCTGGAGGGCGGCGGCCAGAGCGATGATGCCGAGCACGATCACGAAGCCCCGCTGAAAAACACACAGCGGACACGGCTCGAGATTCATGACGTGCTGCATGGTGAGCGCGGTGGCCATCAGCACGACGCAGACGAGGAATGCGCCGAGGAACAACGGGCGCTGCAACAGGAGGGAATTGAGACGCATTTGTACTCGCTCTGGCTAACGACGAAAGGCTTTCGGGATGAAGTAAAGGTGATCGAAGCGCTCCCGCGCAAGGTGACAGGAGATGCAGTACTCGACCCGCTCGGCGCCGGGGCCGTTGGTCTCCCCGAAGAGCGTGCCGTCGGGCTTCACGAGGGTGAACTTCCAGTCCCCGCTCACGTAGCTGAAACCCTGGGGCATCTTCTCCATGACGAACAGCGGACCCAGCAGAATTCCGCCGTAGTCGGTCACCGCGAAGCTGTCCTTGGCGATGACCGAGCCCACGGGGAGCCGTCCCGCGCCTTCGTAGTCTCCGTAGGCGATGGCGATCGGATTGGCGTAGTTATTGAGGTGGTGGTTGCCGTGGGTCGCGGAGAGATAGGGAGCGCTGTTGTAGCGGCGCCAGTCCTGGTAGTCCCGCGCCACCGCCAGCCCGGAGAGCGGGTAGCCGGCCGCCATGGCCGGACGGGCGATCCCGTAGATCTCCTCCGCCCGCTCCGGGTCCAGCGGCTTCGGATCCCGCAGCCGGTAGTGGCGGCGCGGACTGGCCGGCTCGCCGCTGATCGTGCTCATCTCCACGTCGCTTCCGCTCTTCGTCGTCGTATCTCCGGCGACATGGGTCCCGACGGCAACCAGCAGGGTCGAAACGGCGGCCAGGCACGTTCGCATGCGCATACGAGTATCTCCCTCAGTGGCGATCCGAAAACAAGCGATGGGCCACCGCTCCCGCCCGGAGTCATCGCGCAATGACCCGGGCGCGTGGCCCATCTCCCCGGCCTGTGGGAGATACGTAGGGGGTTCGACACTGAGTTGTCGGAGAAGTGCCCTGATATGGGCGTTGGGCTTCGCTGCGCTCAGCCCGACATCCAGAAACTTCAGAAATTCTCGACCCAGGGGCGGAGCTCCATCTCCCAGGTCCACGCGCTGCGATCCTGGCGATGCACCGCGAGATAGGATCGCGCGATGGCGTCGGGATCGAGCTTCGCCTCGCCGCTGTCCTCGTCGACGCCGAGCTTGCGGATCCCGCCGTCGATGACGAAGTGGGCCACGTGGATGTTCTGGGGCGCGAGCTCCCGGGCCATGCTCTGCGCGAGCCCGCGCAGCGCGAACTTACCCATGGCGAACGCCGCCGACCTCGGATAGCCCTTGACGCTCGCCGAGGCGCCGGTGAACAGGATCGTGCCCCCACCCCGCGCCAGCATGCTCCGCGCCGCCGCCTGACCCACGAGAAAGCCTCCGTAGGCGCTCACCATGAGGGCGCTCGCCACCTCCGCCGGGTCGATATCGACCAAGGGCCCCGGGACCCGCCGGCTGGGATTGAATATCACGAGGCTCGGCGTACCCTCGACGGCCTCCACGTCGGCGAAGAGCGCCGCCACCTGATCCGGATCGCTCGCATCGCAGGCGACCGCCCGGGCGCCCGTCTCCGCCACGAGCGGGCCGAGCTTCTCGGCGTCCCTGGCGGCCAGCACCACCCGCGCGCCCTGCGCCGAAAGCAGGCGCGCCAGCGCCGCGCTCAAGCCCTGCCCGGCGCCGACGATTATCGCCACGTCCGATTGACTCATAATGACCTCCTGAAACCCATCTGGGTGCACCCACTCTACAGATTACCTGGATTGGGGAAATGTGTAGACTTGATCGACCGAGTGGAGGATCCGCGATGATCACCGACCTCGACGCCCTCGTCGACCGCATCCCGGACGGCGCCAGCATCGCCGTCGCGCCGGACTACTCCGGCTGCGCAATGGCCGCCGTACGCGCCGTGATCCGGCGCGGCGTTCGGGATCTGTACCTGCTGGCCGTGCCCCAGGCGGGCTTTCAGGCCGACATGCTCATCGGCGCCGGCTGCGTCTCGCGGGTCGAGGCGGCCGCCATCACGCTCGGTGAGCACGGCTTCGCGCCGCGCTTCGGCGACGCCGTCAAGAGCGGCGCCATCGAGCTCCTGGATGCAACCTGCCCCGCCATCCACGCGGGACTGCAGGCCGCGGAGAAGGGCATCCCCTTCATGCCCCTTCGCGGCATCCTCGGATCCGATCTGCTGCCTCACCGGGACGACTGGCGGGTCATGGACAATCCCTTCGCGGCTGGCGATGCCATCGTCGCGTTGCCGGCCATCCGCCCGGACATCGCGCTCTTCCACGCGCCGAAGGCCGACCGTAACGGCAACGTGTGGATCGGCGTACGCCGCGAGCTCATGCTCATGGCCCACGCGGCGGCTCACACGCTGGTGACCGTCGAAGAGATCGTCGACGACGATCTGCTGGCCGACGAGGCGCTCGCCGCGGGCACCATACCGGCGCTGTATGTGAGCGCAATAGCCGAGGTTTCCAACGGCGCGTGGCCGGTTGGTCTGTTCGGGCGCTATGGGGCTGACGCGGCGCATCTCTCCGAGTATGCGCGGCTGGCGAAAACGGCGGCCGGCTTTCAGCAGTACGTCGACGAGTACATCAGCGATCGTGCATCGGCGGCTTGACTGAGGTTTGCTCGATCGTTGGATGTTGGGCTTCGCTTCGCTCAGCCCAACCTACAAGAAGGAAGGCCATCGCTCACCGTAGGTTGGGCTGAGCGAAGCGAAGCCCAACATCTGAACTATGTCCTATCGAATCGAAGAACTGCTAATTACCACCATCGCGCCCATGCTCGAAGGACTCGACCATGTCGCGGTGGGCGCGGCATCCCCCATCCCCGGCGCCGCCGCGCTGCTGGTGAGACGCCGGTCCAACGGCCGTCTGCGCGTGTCCATGCTCGCCAGTGAGCGACACACGTGCTTCACCGACGGCTCCCGGGAGATCTTCGACTGCGCCGCCCAGGGACGCATCGATGCGTTTTTCCTGGGCGGCGGCCAGATCGACGGCGGCGCCAACATCAACCTCGTCGGCGTCGACGGCTACCCCCGCAGCCGCGTGCGTTTCCCGGGCTCCTTCGGCTCGGCCTTCATGTATTTCGTCGTGCCCCGGGTGATCCTCTTCAGTCTCGAGCACTCACGCAGGGTGATGGTGCCGAAGGTGGACTTCGTGAGCGCCCCGGGCACGAGCCCGGAGGATGTCTACCGGCCCGGGGGCCCCTACGCGATGGTGACGAGCCGTTGTGTGTTCCGCTTCCAGAAAGAGCACGCGCGCTTCCGGCTCCACAGTCTCCATCCGGGGCAGAGCCTGGATGACATTCGCGAGCACACCGGCTTCGACTACGACGTCCCCGATCGCGTCGAGGAGACCCCGGCGCCGACGGACGGCGAGCTCGCACTCATCCGCGGCGAGGTGGGCATGGACATCAGCGAGACCTACCCGGCCTTCGCCACGCGTGTATTGGAGCTGAATGAAAGCCGGCCCTGAATCACGGGGCCTAGGAGCGACGCGTGGACACCCGGCTGCAACGCCGGCACTCCACCTTCTCGATGCGGTTTCCCTGGCCGAATCCGAATCGCACTTCCAGGACACGGAAATCGTGGACGCCCACGAGACACAGGAGCCTGCCGGCGGCGGCAGGCAGACGTTTGCCCCGCTCTTTCCGATGTTCGTTCATTCGGCAGCCTTCCCGTGCGGTGGCCGCACGCAAGAGCACCTCGCGCCGCTTACGGTAGCACAGCCGCGACTGGATACGCAGGCGTCACCCCGGCGCGCCGGCTGATGCGACCGCCGGCGCGATCCCTTCGCGAGCACCTGCGGCGCACGCTCGGCCTGGCGCTGCCCGTCATGCTCGGGCGCATCGGAATCCTCGTCATGGTGGCCGTCGACACCGCCATGACCGGGCACCAGGGGCCGGTGGAACTCGCCTATTACGCGCTCGCCATGGCGCCCCAGATCCCCATGCTGCTGGTGGGTATCGGCCTGCTGCTCGGCACCGTCGTCCTCACGGCGCAGGCCGAAGGCGCCGGCAAGGCCGACACCTGTGGGCGCATCTGGTACGTCGCGCTCGTTCACGCCGCCGCCGTCGGCGCGCTGGGGGTCCTGCTCTGCTACTGGGGCGAGCACTTTCTCCTCGCGACCGGTCAGTCGCCGGACCTCGCACGGGGTGGCGGCCAGGTGCTCATAATGATGGGCTGGGGGCTGCCGGGCATGCTGCTCTTCACCGCCAGCACCTTCTTCCTCGAGGGCCTGAGCCGGCCCCTGCCCGGCATGTTCGTCATGCTGGGCGCCAACGTCCTCAACGCGGCGCTCAACTGGGTGTTCATCGAAGGCAACCTGGGGGCGCCCGGCCTCGGCGCCGAAGGCGCGGCCCTCGCTACCACCATCGTGCGCTGGCTCATGTTCGCCGTCATCGCCGCGTACATCCTGACGCGCCTCGACGCGGCGAAGTACGGCCTGAAAGGCGCAAGGAGATCCTCCGCCCACCTTGGCCGGCGGCTGCGCCGCTTCGGCTACCCCATGGGACTCGCCCACGGCATGGAGGCATCCGCGTTCTCCTCTATGACGCTCTTCGCGGGACTGCTCGGAGCCGTGGAGGTGTCCGGCTATCTCATAGCGATGAACCTCGTGGCGACTGCCTTCATGGGCGCCATCGGTTTCGCCACCGCCGCGAGTGTGCGCGTCGGCAACTCCGTCGGCAGGCAGGATCCCTTCGGCACGCGCGCCGCCGGGTGGGTCGCGGCCGGCGCCGCCGCAACGGTCATGGCGGTGCTCGGACTCGCTTTCTTTGCCTTCCCGGAGGCGCTGAGCGCCATCTACGCGAGCGACCCGGGCATCACGGCGGTCGCGGTGCCGACGCTCATCGTGGCGGCACTCGTGCTGGTGCCGGACGGTACCCAGGCGGTGTTGATCGGGGCGCTGCGGGGGACCGGGGACGTGTGGCCGGCCACCGGACTCTACTTCTTGAGCTTCTGGCTCGTGATGGTGCCCTTGGGCCACTACCTCGGCGTGGTGCGCGGCGGCGGCGCGCCGGCGCTCATGCAGTCCATCTTCATCGGGTGCGTGCTGGCGTCACTTCTCCTCGGGTGGCGCTTCCATGTGGTCTCGCGGCGAGCAGTCGCGAGTGGCGCAAACAATTACCCGTGAGTGTTGTCGTCCATCGTGTAGAGGTGATCCGGATGGTCAAAGCCTTGCATCATCACCTCCTTCTCAAAACGCATTCCCAACTTCTCAGCGACGCGGACCGATCGCGTATTCCCGGGTTCGATCAAAGCAACCAGCCGGGGAAGCTTCAGCTTCGTGAACGCGTAATCCCGAACGGCGCTCGCCGCTTCGGTTGCGTAACCAAGGCCCCAGCACTCCCGTTTCAACCTGTAACCGATCTCGATCTCGGTTGTCCCATCGATGGCGGGATATCGCGTCAGGCCACAGTAGCCGATGACTTCAGAAGTTGACGTCACCTCGACGGCGAGTATCTCTATCCCGTCGGCCTCTCCGTAACCGTCGATCTGTTCTTTCAACCAGGCCCCGACTTCCTCGGTGCTCAAGGTTCCATCGACACTGGACTCCATGACTTCCTCGTCGCCGAAAAGCGTATCCAGCGCCCCATGATCTGATTCCGCCAGTCGTCGAAGCGACAGCCGTTTCGTTTCGATCATGGTCCTGATACTTCCCTCGGGGTCGACGATCCGGTTGCCAAAGCCCGGCGAGGTGTGCGATTTTGCCGCCAGTCACCGGGAGAATCCAACATGCTGCTGCAACTCGCCACCTGGCAGGAAGTCGATACCTACCTCGAACGCTCGCGGGGCATCATCATCCCCATCGGCTCGACCGAGCAGCATGGTCCCCTGGGGTTCATCGGCACCGACGCCCTCTGTCCGGAGGTCATCGCGAAAGGCATGTCCGAGCGCATCGATGCCATGGTCGCGCCCACGCTCAGCATTGGCATGGCGCAGCACCATCTCGGCTTCGCCGGCTCCATCAGCCTGCGCCCGAGCACGCTGATCGCGGTGGTGCGCGACGTCGTGCAGTCCCTCGCGCGGCACGGCTTCGAGCGCTGCTACTTCCTGAACGGCCACGGCGGCAACGTGGCCACGGTGAACGCCGCGTTCTCGGAAATCTACGCGGACGCGAGCTTCGATCGCGCGGGCGGGAACCATCCCGCCATGCGCTGCAAACTGAGCAATTGGTACATGGCCCCCGGCGTCAAGCGGCTGTCCGGAAAGCTCTTCGGCGGCTCCGAGGGCAGCCACGCGACGCCCTCGGAGATATCCCTCACCTACTTCGCCTACCCCGATGCGGTAAAGTCGGCGGAGCAGACGCCGAAGATCGCCCCCACGGGCCCCATCCTCGATGCCGACGACTACCGGCGCCGCTTCCCCGACGGGCGCATCGGCGCCGACTCTTCCCTAGCCACCATCGAAGCCGGCGAGCAGCTCTACGAAGCGGCGGTCGCGGACCTCATCAACGACTACGAGGCGTTCGCAAAGTCCTGAAGCTCACAGTGACACATGCGCGGGTGCGCAGCATTCTCACGCGCAGCTCCGGGTATCTCGAGAGCGTCTGCTCGCACTCCCTGCAGCCCTATCGAGGTTGCTCGTTCGGCAGGAGCCTTTGCGGCGTCGGCTGCTACGTGAAGCACAATCCGTTCGTCACCCGCGGCGCCGAATGGGGCAGCTTCCTCGAGGTGCGGGAGAACGCCGCCGAGGCCTATCTTGCCCGCGCCGACGCCGAGCGCCGCTGGGCGCGGCGGAGCCGCGCGCGGTTCAGCGTCTTCATGTCGAGCGCGACCGATCCCTTCGTGCCCCACGAGCGGCGTTTCCGCGTGTCGCGAGCGGTGCTGCGCGCCATGGCGGAGAACCCGCCCGACGAGCTCATCGTTCAAACCCATACCCACCTGGTGACGGAATGCCTGGACGAACTCGCCACGCTCTCGGAACGCTGTAATCTGCGGGTACACGTCTCCATCGAAAGCGATCGGGATCGCCTGCCGGGGCTGCCGGCGCCGGCGAGCCCCGTCGCCCGACGCTTCGAGGCGGCCACGGTACTGCGCGGGGCCGGTGTTCATGTCGTCATCACGGTGGCACCGCTCCTGCCCATTGAGGATCCGGACGTGTTCTTTGCGCGAATCGCGGAGAGCGCGGACGCCGTTGTCATCGACCACTTCGTCGGCGGCGACGGCAGCAACGACGGCGCCAGGACGCTGCGAACGCCGCTCCCAGAGGCGATGGCGGCGATCGATCCGGCGACCGTGCACATCGCCTACCGCGAGGGGATCGTGGCGAGCGCCGTCGGGCTGATGCCGGGACGCGTGGGCGTAGGCATCGACGGATTCGCCGGCCGCCTGCTGCCCCCCCGGGCCGATTGTTGATATTCTTCATGCTCCTGAGGGAAGCATGGGAGGCACGACTTTGGATTCACGCTTTTCGGCGCTGATTCTGGCGGCGCTGGTCGCCACGACGCCGCTGCTATCGCAGGCGTCCAACATGCGCTTCCTGGAGTTCTCCCCGAGCGCGTTCTTCACCGAGGAAGACTGGGACATGGTACGCGGCGCGGCGGCAGATCTCCTGGACAATCACCCCGACGGCAAGAGCGTCGCGTGGAAGAACGAGGCGAACGGACACAACGGCAAGCTCACGGTGCTGAGCACATACTCCGAATTCGGCACCACCTGCCGGCGCCTGAAGGTCTTCAGCGACGCGGTCGAGGTAAGCGCGACCCGGGTCGTGAACATGTGCAAGAACAAGAAAGGCGAATGGAAGATCCTCAATTAGGTGATGGAATGAACCGATTGATGCGTACGTTCCTGATCGTGTCGAGCCTGGCCTTGGCCGGTTGCTCCACGATGGAGATCAATCACGACTACGATCCGAAGGCGAACTTCGCCGGGCTCGAGACCTACGCCTGGCTGGACGAACCCCAGAAGCCAACGGGGGATCCGCGCATCGACGACAATACGATTCTGAAGAATCGCATCCACACCGCGGTCGACGCCGGGCTGGTGGCCCGCGGTTTCCGCAAGGTGAGCAAGGATCCGGACTTCCTGGTCGCCTACCACGTGTCGCTGGATCGCCGCCAAAGCGTACAGACTCTGAACAGCTACTACGGTTACAGCCCGGGATGGGGTTACGGCTACGGCGCATCCTACCGGCCGGGCTACTGGGGCGGCTCGCCCGAGACCTATGTTTACGAGTACGAGGAGGGCACGCTGATCCTCGACGTCGTCGACCCCGATACCAGGGAGCTCATGTGGCGAGGCTCCGCCCAGGACGAAGTGAATTTCAAGTCCACGCCAGAGAAGGATCAGACTCAGCTCAACGAGGCCGTGCAGGAGATGCTCGAGCACTTCCCACCGGGTTGATCGTTCCGGCACGTCGCCAGACATGAGCTATCTGGATCGGATCCGCGAGGCCAACGACCACGATCTTCGCGACTACCTTCCATTCTCCGTCGACGGTACCCGCTTCGGGTGCGTGAAGACGGACTTCGCGCAGACGCTGACGCGCTGGCCCGAAGTGTTTCGTGTCGACGAGCGCCGCGTGACCCTCGCACCGGCCCTGGACGCGAGCGGCGCGCCGGCTGACGAACGCACGCGCGCGGTCGGCGAGGTGCTGCAAAGCCTGCGCGACGAAGGAGTCATCGGCGGCTGGCGCGACGAACTATACCCGGTCAATCGAAACTGGTCCGAGCGCCCCGCCCTGCTCATCGAGCGCGCCGCCGTCCCCTGGCTCGGGGTGCGTGGATATGGCGTACACATGAACGGGTACGTGAGCGGATCCGATGGCCTGTACATGTGGATCGCCCGCCGCTCGCTTACAAAGCCCACCGGACCCGGCAAGCTCGATCAGATGGTCGCCGGTGGGCAGCCCGCCGACATCGGCCTTTACGACAACATGGTGAAGGAGTGTGGGGAGGAAGCGGGGATCCCGGCCGAGATCGCCCGGCGCGTCCGTGCCGCGGGGGCCATTACCTACAGCCTCGGGACGAGGGTCGGCTTCCGTCCCGATCTTATCTTCAACTTCGACCTGGAGCTGCCCGCGGATTTCACCCCGGTGAACACCGACGGCGAGGTCGACGAGTTTTATCTATGGCCGATGGAAGAGGTCATGGAAACCGTGCGCGAGAGCGACGCGTTCAAATTCAACTGCGCGCTGGTGATAGTCGATTTCCTGGTGAGACGCGGCTATATCACCGCAGACGACCCGGACTACTCCGACATCGTCGAAGGACTGCTGGCGAGGCCCGAAACCCCGCCGGGATGGTAGCGGTAGAGTCGGCGGTCCTCAGTCGAACGTCGTCGGCACGAGATCCGACAGATCATCCAGACCCCAGGTTTCCACCTCTTCGGGGACATCGAACTCCGACGCCTCCGAACGCTCGCCGCCATAGCGATCACCACGGGGCTCACGATAATCTTCGCTGTCCATCTGCTTCTTCTTTGCGTCCATTCCGACCTCCTTTGGTGCACCACAATCTGGTGAACGCGATCTCGGTGTTGGACTTCACTCCCCCGCTTCCGCGAAGGAGTTGTCGGCTCCAAAGTTGAGCCGTTTTACGTTCGTCTAAGGGAATGTATAGCCTAATTCTCGAAGGTTCGGCAGTCCGAACATGTGAGACATGTCACATTGAGGACTAGTTTTTCGTCCCGCGAAACGACGACTTTCGACCTTCCCCGGGTCGGCGAATTCGCATTTTTTGTATCCCCGGAATGACCGCCTTCCCAGGAGTGTGATTCGGGTCGCAGTCAGTCACGCCTGGATCCCACTAAGTGCATGAGAATTATCAAGAAAGGGGGGGGGCGGCCGATAGATACCTAAGTATTCCGGGTCTCCGCCATGCCTAACGCCAAGGGCCGGCTCGCAACGCAGCATGACCTCTCCCGGAGCCGTGTCCACGTGACCAATCTGGACATGGAGAGATCGCGTCAACCGAGAGCGGTATTGGGCAGATCATGAAACAGGAAAAAGTCGTCAACATGGCCGAGCACGAAGCGTCGCGGCAGAACCGACGCAAGCGTGACTCGCGCGCGATCCTGGACGACTGCCAGAAGCTCGCGGTCGACCATCTGGCGAAGGCTTTCCCCACGATGATGGACAAGGTTGACGACGCCCTGTTCGACCGCGTCAACCAGTCCGAGAATGCCAACGACCACAGCGTGTATTTCGACACGATGCGGGACATGCGGCTCAAGCGCCAGGATATCAACGCGGAATTCAAGAAGCGCTTCTGCGAGCTCTCCGAAGAGGTCGTCAAACGGGTGCGCGGGGCCGAGAAGGACGACAAGGGCAAAGGCAAGGGCAAAGGTAAGGGTAAGGGCAAGACCAAGGCCACCGAGGAACCGGAGCTCAAGCTCGAGATGCTCGACGAGACCGCGCTGGAGGAATCCCTCGCGGTCACCAACATGGTGTCCAAGATCCGCGGCGTCTGTCACGACGAGCTGTTTCCCCTCGACAAGCGTATGGCGCTGATCCTCGGTCAGAAGGAGATCGCCGAGGACGACAATCCCCTGGGGCCGCAGATCGTCTGCCAGGCCTTCCATGATTCCTGCTCCGTCGTGCAGACCAGCGTCGAGGTGAAACTCATCATCTTGAAGCTGTTCGACATTCACGTCGTCGGCGAGACTCAGGAGCTCTACGAAGAGATCAACGATCTTCTCGTCGAGAAAGGCGTGCTGCCCACGATCAAGCGCGAGGTGGTCAAGCGCGCCGGTGGCGACAAGGGCGAAGCCAAGAAAGCGCCGGCCGGGGCCGCCCCGCCAGACGACCAGGGCGAGTCCGGCGGTGACGACCTGGCCTCCGCCGGATTAATGAATGCGCTCCAGCAGGTCATGAACGCGACCGCGGGCCAGGCGGGTGCGGTGACTGAGGTGCAGGCGAAGGCCCGACAGACCGAGGTGCTCGGCGGCCTGACGGCACTCCAGACCGGCAACGCCCCCGCGGATGGCGGCGGCGTCCCGATAATCGACCCGGCCCTGGTGGGCGCGGGTAACACGAACGTGCTGCGCGAGCTCAAGGCAGCCAATGTCACCGAGGGCATGGGCCAGGTCGACGTGGTGATGTTCGACGTCGTCTCGATGATGTTCGACTTCATCCTCGATGACGAGAACGTACCCGATCCCATGAAGGCGCTCATCGGACGGCTGCAGATTCCCATGCTGAAGGTGGCGCTGATCGACAAGACCTTCTTCTCGAAGAAGTCGCACCCGGCGCGAAAGCTCCTGAACACCCTCGCCGAAGCGGCGCTCGGCTGGAACGAGGATCACGACGACGGCGGCGCCTACTACGGCCAGGTCGAAGCGTATGTGCGCAAGGTGCTCGAGGAGTTCGAGGATAGCATCGACGTCTTCGGCGTCGTGCTCGAGCAACTGGAGGCCTTCCTCGCCGACCAGGAGCAGGTCGCCGAGGAGACCAGCCAGGGTTCGGCCAACGCGATCGAGAGCCGCGAGCGCCTGGAGCAGGCGCGGACCCGTGCCCAGGAAGCCATGCAGAAGAGTTTTCATGGCAAGCCGACGCCGGAGGTTATCCGCAAGTTCTTCCATACACGCTGGAAGGAGCTGCTGGTCTTCTGCTACTTCGACGAAGGCGAAGACGGCGAAGGCTGGAAGAAGGCCGTGGAGACCATGGATCAGATCATCTGGAGTCTGACGCCCATCTCCGATCCGGAAGATCGGAAGAAGCTCGTGCAGCTCCTGCCCGGGCTGCTAAATCGCGTCAAGGACGGCATGAAGCAGATCTCCCTGCCAGCGGAGGAGCGCAAGCAGTTCCTCGCGGCGCTCGCGAATCATCACCTGGCCGCCGTGCGCGCGAGCAACGGCGAGTCCGATGCACAGCCTCCGGCGCCGGAACCGCAGGCCGAAGCGCCGGAGGAGGCTGCAAACGCGATCGAGCTGCTCCTCAAGCAAGCGGTGGAGAGGGCGAATGCCGTCATACACCGCGCCGCCGAGTCGAAGCCGGAATGCGCCGGAATGGGGACGACCCTCGTGGCCGCGCGCTTCCACGACAACTGCGTGACCGTCGCCCACGTGGGCGATTCGCGCCTCTACCGGATGAAGGGCGGCCAGCTGGAACAGCTGACTCTCGACCACTCCCTGATGCAGGACCTCATCAACAAGGGCTTCTATACGCCGGAAGAGGCGAAGAAGAACGTCAAGAGCAATGTCATCACCCGCGCCGTGGGTGTCGAGGAATCCGTCGCACCCGAGGTGCAGGAGATTCCGACCGAGCCCGGCGACCTGTTCCTGCTCTGTTCCGACGGCCTGACCGACATGGTCGAAGACCTCGAAATCGAGCAGCGCCTGCAGGAAAACGCAAACGACCTGAACACGGCGAGCGAGCAGCTCGTCGAGCTCGCCAACGAGAATGGCGGGCGGGACAACATCTCCGTCGTGCTTGCACGCGTCGTTGAACCATTCCCCGCCGATGCCACGATCAGCGCCGCCGGCGAGCTCGAAAAGAAGATAGAGATCACCGGGAAGACCGATGTCGGTCGGCGGCGGTCACACAACGAAGACGACATCGCCATCGACAACGATGCCGGTATCGTCATGGTCGCCGACGGCATGGGCGGGTGCAACGCGGGCGAGGTCGCGAGCGCCATGGCCGTGCAGATCATCATGCGGGCCCTGCGCGAGGAACTGGAGAGCCAGGCCGGCGCGGACGACGAGCTCGACTTCCTCGCCGCCGCCGAGGACGTGGATCTCGACGACCAGGCCGCCGAGCAGAGCAGTGAGGACGTCTCCGAGGAGTTCCTCGACTTCGTCGACCAGCTCGAGGTGGGCAACTGGCTCGAGTTCACCAACGCGGACGACTCGAAGACCCGGGCAAGGCTCGCGTGGACGAGCGAAGACAGCGGCCGCTATCTATTCACCGATCTCGCGGGCGCGAAGGTCGTGGACGCGACCCATCACGGTCTCGCGATGGAAGTCCAACGCGGCAAGGTCAAGGTCATCGAAGGCGAGCCGCTGGTGGATCGCGTGATGGAGAACGTGACGGAACGTCTGGAGTCGGGTGAACTGAGCTCATTGCACTGAGCGAAGCGAAGCCCAACGTCCAACCTACGCCCCCCCCTCCCCCGTTCCCTCTCCCAGCTGCTATTTTTGGGTTAGGTAAACTCGGCCCCAGGCATTGA
>CBDTYP010000021.1:0-18926 GCA_965364645.1 uncultured Gammaproteobacteria bacterium
AGTCGGAAGCGTCGAGTCACATATTCGGTTACACCTGCATCAACGACGTCACCGCAATCGAGATCATCGGCAGAGACGCGACCTTCGCCCAGTGGACGCGGGCCAAGAGCTTCGACACCTTCGGTGTCTTCGGCCCGGTGGTGGCGACGGGACTCGACGTTTCCACATTGAGCATACGCACGGTGCTGAATGATCAGGAGCGTCAGAACTATCCGGTGAGCGACATGATCTGTCCGCCTCCGAAGATCGTCAGCATGCTTTCCCGGGACGTCACGCTGAATCCCGGCGACGTCATCTGCTGCGGCACGTCGGTGGGGGTCGGCTCCATGAAGCCCGGCAGCACCATCGAGATCACGATCGACGGCATCGGCACCCTCAGCAATCGCTACGAGGACTGAAGCACGAGGAGATTGGCATGAAGATTTGCATAGTGGGCGCGGGCGCCATCGGCGGACTGCTGGCCGTGCGCCTCGCCGAGGCCGGCGAGCAGGTGACGGTGGTCGACCAGGGCGCCCACCTGCAGGCGATCCAACGCAACGGCTTGAAGCTCATCATGGCCGACGGCGGCGAACACCACGCACGCCCGCTGCGCGCCGTCGCGGATCTCCGGGAGGCTGGCCCGCAGGACGTCGTGATCCTGGCGGTGAAGACCCAGGTCCTTCCCCTCGTCGCCTCGCGCCTCGGCGCCGTGATCGGTAACGACACGGTCATCCTGCCCATGCAGAACGGCCTGCCCTGGTGGTACTTCCACAAGCACGGTGGTGAATTCGACGGCCGCCCCATCCGATGCCTGGATCCGGACGGCGCGCTGGCCGGCCACGTGGATGTGGATCGCATCGTCGGCTGCGTGGTCTTCCCCGCCGGGGAGATCGCCGCCCCCGGCGTCATCCGCCACACCGAGGGCAACCGCTTTCCCCTGGGCGAGCTGGACGGCGGCGACTCCGAGAGGGTCGAGGCTCTGGCGAGCATGTTCACCAACGCGGGATTCAAGTCTTTCGTCATCGACGACATCCGTGCCGAGATCTGGCTGAAGCTGCTGGGCAACCTGTCCTTCAATCCCATCAGCGCACTCACCCACGCAACCCTGGTGGACATCTGCCAGTTCCCACCGAGCCGGGATCTCGCGCGGGCACTGATGGAGGAGGCCCGGTCCGTGGCGAATCACCTGGGTATCAGCTTCCGCGTCTCCATCGACAAGCGCATCGCCGGAGCGGAGAAGGTCGGCAGGCACAAGACCTCCATGCTCCAGGACGTCGAGGCCGGCCGGAGCCTCGAGCTGGAGGCCATCATGGGCGCGGTGGTGGAGCTGGCGCGGATGAACGACATCGCTACGCCCGCAATCGACACGGTGTATGCCCTGCTGCGGCTGCTGGACAAGACCATGCGGGAGGATCGCGGCGCCGTGCAGCTGCGGCGGATAGCCTGAACCGTGGCCTGAATCATGGCCTGAACGGCGGACGGCGCTTGGATATACTGCTCCTGAGAACCATTCTGGGGACCATGCAGGGGTAGTCCAATGGCGACGGGCACCATCGATCGCGAGGCACTGGTAAACGAGTTCCGATCCTTCCTGGACGCGGATGCGGTACTCCATGACGCCGAGCGGCTGAAACCCTACGAGTGCGACGGCCTGACCGCATACCGGCAGACGCCGCTGATCGTGGTGCTGCCGGAAACCATCGAGCAGGTGCAGCGGGTGTTGCGGGTGTGCGCAGCGCGGGATGTGCCGGTTGTCGCCCGGGGCGCGGGGACGGGCCTCTCCGGCGGCGCCCTGCCGCTGGCGGACGGCGTCCTGCTGGTGCTCGCCAAGTTCAACCGGATCCTCTCCATCGATACGGAGAATCGCACCGCCAGGGTCCAGCCCGGGGTGCGCAATCTCGCGATCTCCGAAGCCGCCGACGCCTACGGCCTCTACTACGCGCCGGATCCCTCGTCCCAGATCGCCTGCAGCATCGGCGGCAACGTGGCGGAAAACGCCGGCGGCCTGCACTGCCTGAAATACGGACTGACTGTGCACAACATCCTTGCCCTCGACGTGCTCACCATAGACGGCGAGAAGCTCAGCATCGGCGGCGAATCCCTGGACGCCGCCGGCTACGATCTGCTGGCGCTGCTCACGGGCTCCGAGGGTCTGTTGGCCATAATCGTGGAGATTACGGTGCGCCTCCTGCCGAAGCCCGAATGCGCGCGGGTCTTGCTGGCGGCGTTCGACGACGTCGGCGCCGCCGGCGCCGCGGTCGGGCGAATCATCGCCGACGGCATCATCCCGGGAGGGCTCGAGATGATGGATAACGGCGCCATCCGCGCCGCCGAAGACTTCGTGCACGCGGGCTATCCCACCGACGCCGCCGCCATCCTCCTGTGCGAGCTCGACGGCACCGAGAGCGAGGTGGACGATCAGATTGCCCACGTCTCCCGGTTGCTCGACGAGTGCCGTGCCACCGAGGTGCGTGTCGCCCGGGACGAGGAAGAGCGGGCGCGCTTCTGGGCCGGGCGCAAGGCGTCATTCCCCGCGGTCGGCCGCCTGTCACCGGACTACTACTGCATGGACGGCACCATTCCGCGCCGGGAGCTGCCGAAGGTACTCACACGCACAGCCGAGCTCTCGGACGAGTATGGACTGCCCGTGGTGAACGTGTTTCACGCCGGCGACGGCAATCTGCATCCCCTCATCCTCTATGATGCCAACCGGCCGGGGGAGTTGGAGCAGGTCGAGGCCCTCGGCGCGAAGATCCTCGAGCTCTGCGTCGAGGTGGGCGGGACGATCTCGGGCGAGCACGGCGTCGGCGTCGAGAAGATCGATCAGATGTGCGTGCAGTTCGCGGCCGCCGAGCTGCAGCACTTTCACGGCATCAAGGCGGCCTTCGACGCCGCGGGCCTGCTCAACCCCGGGAAGGCCATCCCGACCCTCACCCGCTGCGCGGAGCTCGGCGGCATGCACGTGCACGACGGCAAGCTCCCCTTCCCCGACATCGAGAGATTCTGAGCCCGTGGGGGATTGGCCACGAGGAGACGGGAACGACGCGAGCGCCGAGCTCGAGGAACGCCTGCGGAAGGCGGCGGAGCAGGACACGCCGCTCGACATCGTCGGCGGCGCCACGAAGTCATTCCTCGGCCGCATCACCCAGAGCGAGCCCATCGACGTGTCCGCCCATCGCGGCGTGCTCTCCCATGAGCCGACGGAGCTGGTCATCGTGGCCCGCGCCGGCACGCCGTTGGCCGAGGTAGAGGCGGTGCTCGCCGACAGCGGACAGATGCTCGCCTTCGAGCCGCCTCACTTCGGCGCCGCGGCGACCCTCGGCGGCACGGTGGCCTGTGCGCTGTCCGGCCCCCGGCGTCCCTACGCGGGCGCGGCGCGGGACTTCGTGCTGGGTGTCAAGCTGTTGAGCGGTGAGGGACACGCCCTGTCCTTCGGCGGTCAGGTCATGAAGAACGTCGCCGGCTACGACGTCTCGAGGCTGATGGTCGGCGCGATGGGAACCCTGGGGGTATTGCTGGAGATCTCGTTGAAGGTGCTGCCGGTCCCCGCCCGCACCACCACGCTCGCCTTCCCTCTGGACGCCGCCAGCGCCAACCGGCAGATGAACGCCTGGGCAGCCAGGCCATTGCCGCTCTCCGGCGCCTGTCACTACGACGGCACGCTCTACGCACGGCTCTCCGGCACGGCGGGCGGCGTCGCTCAGGCCGTGGAGCGGCTCGGCGACGACGTCGCGGGCGGCGAGACCATGGACGACACCCGATTGTGGCAGGATCTCCGCGAGCAGCAACTCCCGCACTTCGACACCGATCTGCCCCTGTGGCGGATCTCGGTGCCGCCGGCGGCGCCGCTCCTCACACTCCCCGGCAAGACACTCGTGGACTGGGGCGGCGCGCTTCGATGGCTCGTATCCGACGCGCCGGCGGACAGCATCCGCGCCGCGGCCCACGCCGCCGGTGGACACGCGATGCTCTATCGCAACGGCGACGCCAGAGACGAGATCTACCATCCGTTGACGCCGGGGGTGCTGGCGCTGCACCAGCGGCTCAAGGCGAGCTTCGATCCGAAGCGCATTCTGAATCGCGGGAGGATGTACGCGGATCTCTGAATCCGCCCATTCTCTATACCATGCAAACCAACCTGGCCGACTTCGTCAAAGACAGCGCCGACGGGCGCGAGGCGGACGCCATCCTGCGAAAATGCGTGCACTGCGGCTTCTGCACCGCCACCTGTCCGACCTACCAGCTGCTCGGCGACGAGCTGGACGGGCCGCGGGGCCGGATCTATCTCATCAAGGAAACTCTCGAGGGCCATTCGGTTAGCGGAAAGACGCGGCTGCATCTCGATCGCTGCCTGACCTGCCGCTCCTGCGAGACGACCTGCCCCTCGGGGGTTCGTTACGGACGCCTGGTGGACATCGGCCGCACCGTGGTGGAGAAGCGAGCGCCGCGTCCACTTCACGAGCGCGTCACGCGCAGGCTGCTGCGCTGGTTGTTGCCTCATCCGCAGCGCTTCGCGCCGCTCCTCGCGATCGGACAGACACTGCGACCGTTGATGCCATCGGCGCTGCGCCGGAAGGTACCGAAGCGATCCCCCGCCGGCACGTGGCCCGCGCCGCGGCACGCCCGCCGCATGCTGTGTCTGGATGGTTGCGTACAGAGCAGCATCGCCCCCGGCATCAACGCCGCCGCCGCCCGGGTGCTCGATCGGTTGGGTGTGTCCGTCATCTCGACACGAGCCGCCGGCTGCTGCGGCGCCGTCAGCCAGCATCTGTCGGCACGGGATGAGGCCCGGGAGTTCATGCGCCGAAATATCGACGCATGGTGGCCGGGAGTCGAGCAGGGAGCCGAGGCGATACTCATCGGCGCCAGCGCCTGCACGGCAATGATCAAGGAGTACGGCGAAGTCCTCGCCGACGATCCCGTCTACGCGGAGAAGGCTGCGCAGGTTTCGGCCCTCGCCCGGGATCTCTCGGAGGTGGTGGCGGGCGAGGACCTCGCGGGCCTCGGCGCCAGCACGGTGGTCTCACGCCGCGTGGCGTTTCACTCCCCCTGCACCCTGCAGCACTGGCAGGGTATTCGAGGCGGCGTCGAATCGATCCTCGAAGGAAGGGGGCATCGGCTGACGGGCGTTCGGGACGCCCACCTCTGCTGCGGCTCGGCCGGAACCTACTCGATCCTGCAGCGCGCGTTGTCGAATCAGATGCGTGACAACAAGCTCGCCGCGCTGACGGCCGACGAGCCGGATATCATCGCGACGGCGAACATCGGTTGTCTTCTGGAGCTGCGCGCGGCCTCGGACGTGCCCGTCGTCCACTGGATCGAGCTGCTGGACGAATAGCATCCCGCGCGCCGCCAACTGCCGCCAACTGCCGCCAACTGCCGCAAGACGGGCTCAGGCGCGGCCGAGCATCTCCGTGATGAGCTGGTCCTCCAGCTCGATGCGGACCGCAAGCTCCTCGCCGAGCTTGGAGAGTAAGCTGTTCAGCTCGCCGCCGATGCTCTCGCCGTTCATCTTCTCGTACACGTCGTTGAATTCGACCGCGACCTGGGTCGTGTTGGCGATACGCGGATAGAGCTCCTCCGCCAGCTGGACGACGCCGCGGCGGCGCTCCTTGCCTTCGGATATGCGTTCGTACAACCCGAAGTGACCCGAAGCGATGTAATCGACCAGTATCTGAGAGAACTCACGGAGCAGCTGATCGTTGGGCATCTCGTCGGCGTAAGGCGCGACTCCGGCGAGTCGCTCGAAGAGAACCAGCATTCGCTGGCGCTCGCTCAGCATATTGTCGATAAGGGAACGCGTCCCGCTTCTGCGATCACGCTGGGCTTCGGCCTCAGAACTCATGCACTGCTCCATTTGGCGGCGCCCGTAGTCGGCCGGAGGCCTTCCGGGGGCGTGGGGCGCATAGATAACCATCGTTCCCGCCCGATGGCAAGTTCGCGGTCTCCAAAAAGAGACATCGCGCACATATGGAACGTGAAATCGTCGTCCCGACGGCGAATTGGCGCCCGAAACCGGGCCGATTCGGCGCTTTGGGGGACACCTCGCGCAGGCTGTCCAAGCGCCTCCCGAGTTGATAAATTAGCGCGCGTTTCCATCAGGGTGGCACACGCTCAAATGAGGTGCCGGGCAATCGTCAGCAGCGCGAATAGTGGGCTCACTGGGCTCATCCGGATCCCTGCACTGGCCTTTCTGGCATCTCTCGCCGTGCTCTCCCTCCCCGCCTCGCCCGTTTGGGCGGCGACGCTGCCGGAGATTCGCGCACTGGCCGCCGATCAACACTATGCCGAGGCCCTGAGGCAGCTGGACGGATATCTCGCCGGGAACGCGGACGACGTCGAGGCGCGGCTGTTCAAGGGCGTCATCCTGACGCGCCAGGGAAATATCGACCAGGCGATCCAGGCATTCGATGATCTCGCGAAGGATCGGCCGGAGCTGCCCGAGCCGCTCAACAATCTGGCCGTGCTCTATGCCGCCCAGGGCCGCTACGAAGATTCGCGGGAGGTGCTGCTGCGCGCCATCGAGCTCGAGCCGCGTTACGACACCGCCTACGAGAATCTCGGCGACGTGTACGCGAAGCTCGCGAACATCGCCTACGAACGTGCCTTCACTCTCAACGACAACAATGCCGGTGCGAGAGACAAGGCCAGCTGGATGACGCGAGTGCTCGATACCCAGCCCGCGGCGCCGGGCGAGACTTCCCTGGCGGCGAGCGCCGCGTTGCCGGATCTCGAGACGCGGGCGGAAGAGCAGGTGGAGCCTCGGGCCGAGAGCACGGCGGAAGCGCAAGCCATCGCCCGGCAGATCGCCGCCACCTGTTACGCGGTGAACCGCATCGAGAACCACGCTTCCGCGCAGTCGGTGGCCAGGTGGTTCACGGCGAGGGGCGTCACCGCCAGGGAACAGGTGCGCTCGGCCCAGGACAACATCTTCTACGAAGTCTACGTGCCACCGTTGACGGATCGCGCCGCCGCGGACGAAGAGATGCGCCGCATGCGCGAGGAAGGATTCGTGGACATCATGCGCATCAACAGTGGAGAGCTGGAGAACGGCGTGTCCGTCGGCGCCTACCGAAAGCTCGCGAATGCCGAGCGCCGCATCAAGACGCTTCGCGACAAAGGCTTCCAGGTCGAGTTCAAGCCCCGGGACAAGACGCGGACCACGTACTGGGTCGCCGTGAGCGCGGGGGCGAATCGCGAGCTGAGGAATCAGTTCACGAGTGCCTATCCAGCCTACCCCCTGAGCGAGTCCACCTGCCTCTAGCGCGCAGGCGGATTCCCATCCCTCCTTCTGCTTCGAGGAACACGAACAATGGCCTCACCTGATTATCACCGATTCGATACGTTGAGCCTGCACGCCGGACAACAGCCGGACGCAACGACGGGGGCGCGCGCGACGCCCATCTACCAGACGACTTCTTTCGTGTTCCGAGACACCGACACCGCCGCCGCGCTCTTCAATGCCGAGCGAGCGGGACACGTGTATTCGCGCATCAGTAACCCCACGAACGCGGTGCTGGAAGAACGCATCTCGGCCCTCGAGGGCGGCGTTGGCGCGATCTGCACCGCGAGCGGTCAGGCGGCGATGCATCTCGCGATTGCCACCATCGTCGATGCGGGTCACCACATCGTCGCGTCGCGCTCCCTGTATGGCGGATCTCACAACCTGCTCGCCTATACGATGCCGCGATTCGGCATCGAGACGACGTTCGTCGATCCGCGGGACCCGGACGCGTTCAAGGCGGCGATTCGACCGGAGACTCGCCTCGTCTTCGGCGAGATCCTCGGCAATCCCGGACTCGACGTCCTGAACGTCGACGCGGTCTCCCGGGTCGCCCACGACGAGGGACTGCCGCTCCTCATCGACTCCACGTTCACGACGCCCTATCTGTGCCGGCCCTTCGATCACGGCGCCGATCTGCTCTTTCACTCCGCCACCAAGTTCCTCGGCGGACACGGCATCGCCATCGGCGGCATCCTCGTGGACAGCGGGCAGTTCGACTGGGAAGCGTCCGGGAAGTATCCGACCCTGACGGAGCCCTACCCCGGATTTCACAACATGGACTTCGTCGAGGAGTACGGGCCAGCGGCGTTCATCATGCGTGCGCGTAAGGAAGGCGCCAGGGATTTCGGCGCCTGCATGAGTCCCACCACGGCGTTTCACATCCTCCAGGGCGTCGAGACCCTGCCCCTGCGGATGCAGCGTCACGTGGACAACACGCGCAAGGTAGTCGCGTTCCTCGATGACCACGAAGCGGTGGACTGGGTCGGCTATCCTGAGCTGCCCTCCCACCCGGACCACGAGATCGCCAGGACCCTCCTGCCCCGGGGCTGCGGCGCGGTATTCAGCTTCGGCCTCAAGGGCGGACGACCCGCCGGCAGGAAGTTCATCGAGACCGTGCGGATCTTCTCCCACCTCGCCAACGTCGGCGACGCCAAGTCCCTGGTGATCCATCCGGCCAGCACGACCCACCATCGCATGGACGCCGCCGCGCTGGAGGCCGCCGGCATCTCCGAGGGAACCATCCGGCTCTCCATCGGACTCGAGGACCCGGACGACCTCATCAACGATCTGAGCCAGGCCATCAAAGCGTCGCAGCGGATCCGCGCCCCGGAGCCCGCATCGTGAAGCTCTCGGTAGACGGCGTCGACGCTTACGCGTACACCGGAGCGAAGGAGTTCGACGGGACCCGGGACCCGCTCATCTTCGTCCACGGCGGCGGGCTGGATCACTCGGTCTGGCTGCTGCAGAGCCGCTATTTCGCCCACCACGGCAGGAGCGTCATGGCGGCGGACCTGCCGGGCCACGGCAAGTCAGCCGGCGACCCGCTGGCGAGCATCCCCGACATGGCGGACTGGGTGGTGCGGCTCATGGACGCCGCCGGCGCCGAAACCGCGACCCTGGTCGGGCACAGCATGGGGGCGCTGGTCGTGCTCGAGGCCGCCGCCCGGCACCCCGACCGGATCGCGTGCATCGTCACCATCGGCATCTCGGTACCCATGCCCGTCACCGACGCCCTGCTCTCCGCCGCGCAGGCGAACAAGCACGACGCCTTCGACATGGTGAATATCTGGGGGCACGGCAGCCGCGCCCACGTGGGCGGTAACCAGACCCCGGGCATGTGGATGATCGGTTCCGGCGTGCGCCTGCTGGAGAAGTCCGGGCCGGGCGTGCTCCACGCGGATCTCACCGCGTGCAACGACTATCGCCACGGGTTGGAGAGCAGCGCGGCCCTCGAGTGTCCGGTGCACGTCATCCTCGGCCGGGACGATCGCATGTCGCCGGTGAAGGCGGCGCAGCCGTATCTGGAGACTCTCGCCGAGGGCCACGTCACGATCATCGAGGACTGCGGCCATATGATCATGGCCGAGCGGCCGGGGGAGGTGCTGGACATTCTCATCGCGGCCCTCGGGAGACCGGCGGGAAGCTAGTCGTCGTTCAATATGTGGGCGATGGGCAGGGGCCTGCCGATAGCGTAGCCCTGAGCGTAGTCGACGCCGATGTCCCTGAGCGAGCGCAGGATATCCTCGCTGTCGACGAACTCCGCGACGGTCTGCTTCCCCATGACGTGGCCGATCTCGTTGATGGACTTCACCATGGCGAAATCGATCGGGTCGTCGAGGATATCCTTGACGAAGAGCCCGTCGATCTTCAAGAAATCGACCGGCAGGTTCTTCAGATAGGCGAACGACGACAGCCCACTGCCGAAATCATCCAGCGCGAAGCGACACCCCCACTCCTTCAGCATCCTGATGAAGCGGGTCGCGCTCGTGAGGTTCGTAATGGCCGCGGTCTCGGTAATCTCCATGCAGATCTTCTCGGGAGGGATGCGGCCCTCTTTGAATCGCTCGACGATGTGGCCCATCAGCTGGCCGTCGCCGAGGGAGTTGCCCGATAGATTGATGGAGAGAAGATCCAGACCCTCCATGCACTTCGGATGCTGCACCAGCCACTCGAATGCGTTGCGTGTCACCCAATTATCGAGTCTTGCCGAGAGGTTGTAGCGCTCGACCGCCGACAGGAACGCGCCGGGCAGCACGATCTGACCCTGCTCGTCCTGCATGCGCAGCAGGACCTCGTAGTGCGCCGGAGAAGATCCTGACGGCTCGACGGTTGCGATGGGCTGTGCGTACAGCTCGAACCGGTCGTCGTCGAGAGCGCGCTGTATCCGCGCGACCCACTGCATCTCGCCCTGGCGCTGGGCGATCTTGACGTCGTCCTCCCGATACACGTGGATCTGGTTCCGGCCACCATCCTTGGCCGCGTAGCAGGCGGAGTCCGCCGTGCTGAGGACAGCGGTAATACTCTCGCTGGTCTCGTTGATGGGTACCACGCCGATGCTCACGCCAACGTTGAAGGTCTTGTCTTCCCAGTGAAACTGGAGATTCCTTATGGCGTCCAGCAACGCGTTCGCGACGCGCGTCGCCTGCATGATGGAGCATCGTTCCATCAGTACGCCGAACTCGTCGCCGCCGAGGCGCGCCAGGGTATCTCCCTTTCGGACCTGCTCCGGCAACAGCATGCCGAGCTGGCGCAGCAGCTCGTCGCCGGCGACGTGCCCGCATGTGTCGTTGATGACCTTGAACTGATCGAGGTCGAGGTAACAGAGTGCGTGCTCGGTATCCTCCTGGCGGGCGAGATCGATGAGATGACGGAGGCGCTGCTCGAATTCCCTCCGGTTCACGAGCCCTGTCAAGGCATCGTGACTGGCCTGATAGGAGAGCTTCTCCGATAGCGTGTGGGTCTCCGTGAGGTCTCGCCAGCTGACGACGACGCCGGAATCCTTTGCCATGCCGTCGTGATAGGGATAGAAGGCGACATCCATGAAACGGCGGCCGGTCGCGGGAAAATCGAACCAGGCCTGGTAGTGCGCCTCGGTCCCGGCGAGGCAACGATCGAGTGCCTCCCTCAGCCGCGTCTCGAATACTTCCTCACCATGAATGTCATACATGGATTTACCGACGATATCCTCACGAGCGAAGTCGTAGGCCCGCAGGAAGGCATCGTTCACCGCCTGGTACACACACGACTGATCGACAAACGCCATGAGATCGGCCGTCGACGAGATGATCTGCTCGTAGCGCTTAAGCGCCATCAGAGCCCGCTTTCGATCCGTTATGTCCGACACCGTGGCTTGGATCGCGGGTTGCCCCTCCCACGTCAGCCTTCTACCCACGACCTCCAGAGTAATAACGGTTTCGTCGACACGCCGCGCGTCGAACTCGTACCTGTGGGGTAACGACTCGCCTTCCGCATGGCTATCCATGTAGCGTTGCAGGCGCGCGCGCTCGTACGGAGGGAAGTGTTGCTCCAGGGTCCCGAGCGCGAGGACCTCTCCGCGATCGGCATACCCGAGCATGTCCGCGAAGGCCTGATTCGAATACAGCGGAACCCAGGCTCTATGAATGAATACACCCTGAACCGACGCGTCGATCAGGTCACGAAATCTCCGCTCGCTGTCCCGCAGGGCTTCCTCCGCGCGCTCCTTGTCCGACGCGAGCTCGAGGCGCTCGAAGATTCGATTGAGCGTGGCGAGCAAATCCTCCGGGTGGAAGGGTTTGCGGAGATAGTCGTAGGCGCCGAGATGGAGCGCTTCGATCGCGCTCTCGGTGGAGGCGAAGGCAGTCATCATCACGCAGGTGACACCGGGCAGCGCGTCCTTCAGTCCCTTCACGAGCGCGATCCCGCTTCCCGTGCCGAGACGCACGTCGATCAACGCCACGTCCGCAGGAAAGTTCGCGACGGCGCGCGTCGCGGCGCCGGTGTCGTAGACGGGGAGGACTTCGAAACTCTGCAGCGCCAGCAGGTCCGCGGTGCTGTCGGCGAAATCGCGATCGTCGTCGACCACGAGAACACGCCGCCGGAAACCCATCTCGGCGGTGACGGCCGGCACGCTCACATCGCCCCCCTCGACGAAGCTGCGAACTCCGGAATGATCGTGATCGACATTAGTGCCAGCTGGCGTTGAGAGGCTTCCTGACCCCTGGAAACATAAAGACTAGCACGGAATCAATGGCTTGAGCAGGCTGTTCTGGGACCTTCAAACCAGGGTAGATTGCCGGGTAGATTGTATTTGGATCGTGAATTGCGTTGGCGGGCGATTGTCAGAGTGCCAACTCGATCACAATTCGCTCACACAAGGATGGAAGCCGCGAGACCTATAATTAATGTCAGACGTCGAATAGGAGGTGCACCGCCATCATGGTTACCCGTGCTCGCGATGAACAGCTGATCACCGAGACCAGCCTCCAGGAGTATTTTCAAGGTTCCGTCTCGGATGCTCTCGACAACCAGAACGTGAAGGCCGGCGACGACACGATTCACTATGTCGTCAATCTACTCACCTCCTTCTCCCGCGCGGAGCAACTCTTCGAACGCACTCCGGACGGCATGATGATCAGGCCGCTGGCGCTGCTCTACGCGGAGGCCGCCGATGGGAAGACCGCCGACGAGCGAAATCGCGCACTTCGCCGCCTCGGCGACGTCGCCCTGTTCATCTCGGGCGTGTTCTCTCAAAGCCTTAATCGTTGCGTCGTCGACGTCGACTATTACGTCTCGATGGGAGGCAGCGCCTACAGCCATCTGTCCGACACGATGCGATCGTCGAAGCGCGGCCGGGCAATGAGCAGCATCTTCGATGAACTGGCTTCCAAGTTCGTCGCGTTCGTCGACGTCCTCGGCGAAGTCAGCGAAGGCCCGGGCCGGCGAAACGATATCGACGTGTTGAGACAATACGAGGTCTGGCTTCGCACGGGCAGCGCGCGAGCAGCGGACCGGCTGCGTGCGGCGGGAATTCAACCGTCGACCGGCGCATCAAGCCGCCTGAGGCACTAGGCGAAGAAGCGAACGGCCAAGAAGCGAACAGGAATACGACCGCGTGCTTGCACCATTCCAACGGCAGCTCGAGCGGATCTACGAAGTAGAGATCCCCCACAGCGTCGACGACTTCCTGATTACCGATCGCGAGATCCTGATGGACATCCAGGGAGAAGGCGCCGGCGGCGAGCCGGAAGTCGACGAGAAGCTGCTCGTCGTACAGGACGGCGACAATATCGACATCTCCCTCTATGTCAGCGACGACGTCATGGGTCGGCTCGCGGACGACGATCCTGAATCGCGTCTGCACGAGGGCAACATCGCCGACTTCTGTACGGCGATTGAAGGCGTAAGCCATTTCTTGTACCTCATCTGGAATGCGCGCTACGCGCGCGGAGTTTCGCTCATGGAGCTCGAGATGCAGGCGGAGATCGACAAGTACGTGAGCACCGCCTTCCTGTTCAGTCAGCAGGACGACGGCAGGATTCCCCCGAGCCTCCACGGCTGGCTGTTCGACCAGCCCGAGTTCGACTCTTCCCTGGACCCGGAGAGCCTCGAGCGATACCGGGATGCGAACTACTACGCCGGCAAGTACTGCGCGCGCCTGGAGAGACGCTACCTCGGCCGCAACGGCCAGGCTGGCATGTTCAGTGATCTCCGAAGGCTCTACCGACTGACCCACAACGCCAAGCGCTGCTGTGCCGTAGAAGGTTCCTGAGACCGCCCGACGGGTGGCCAGGGTTGGGCCAGAGTTGGGCCGGGGTTGGACAGCCCTCCCCAAATGACCGAGCATTGATGCGATGAAGGTCGACGGCGTCCATACGCGCACTATCTGGCTCGACGACGACGGATGGTCCGTCGCGGTGATCGACCAGACCCGCCTCCCCCACGACTTCCAGACCCTGCGGCTCGCGAGTATGGAAGACGCGGCCACGGCCATTTCCGACATGATCGTCCGAGGCGCCCCGCTGATCGGCGCCACCGCGGCCTATGGCCTGGCCCTTGCCATGGGCGAGGACCCGAGCGACGAGAACCTCGCCCGCGCCGCCGCCGCCCTGCTGGCCACCCGCCCCACCGCCGTCAACCTGCGCTGGGTCGTGGCGGGCCTCGGCGCGAGACTGAAGGGCGTGCCGGAATCCGAGCGCCGCGCCCTCGCCTACGCCGAGGCCGCCAGGATCTGCGACGAGGACGTCGCCATCAACCGCGCTATCGGGGAGCACGGCCTGGCGCTGATCGAGGAGCGCCGCAGGGGCGCGGGGCCGGTCAATGTCCTCACCCACTGCAACGCGGGTTGGCTCGCCACCGTGGACTGGGGCACCGCGCTCGCCCCCGTCTACATGGCCCACGACGCCGGTATCGAGGTCCATGTATGGGTGGACGAGACCCGGCCGAGGAACCAGGGCGCAAGCCTGACTGCGTGGGAGCTCGAGCAGCACGGCGTACCCCACACGGTCATCGTCGATAACGTCGGCGGGCATCTCATGCAACGGGGCAAGGTGGACCTCTGCATCACCGGCACCGACCGGACGACCGCCTCTGGTGACGTATGCAACAAGATCGGAACCTACCTGAAGGCCCTCGCCGCCCGGGACAACGGCGTGCCCTTCTACGTCGGGCTGCCCGGACCCTCCATAGACTGGACCCTGGACGACGGCGTCGCCGACATCCCGATCGAGGAACGCGACCCGGGAGAAGTCACCACCATCAGCGGCCTCTCGCCCGCCGGCGAGCTGATTTCCATAAGGCTCACGCC
This sequence comes from uncultured Gammaproteobacteria bacterium, assembly GCA_965364645.1. Taxonomy (GTDB): domain Bacteria; phylum Pseudomonadota; class Gammaproteobacteria; order HK1; family HK1; genus JAABYT01. The sequence goes on from CBDTYP010000021.1 coordinate 14,550, forward strand.
GGACACGAGCGCGGCCGCCAACTACGCCTTCGACGTGACGCCGGCGCGGCTGGTCACCGGTCTGATTACGGAACGGGGATTGTGTCCGGCCTCATCGGCCGGTCTGCGCTCGCTGTACCCCCATGGCGGGGGCGATGAGGAGCACGGCGGGGGCTAGAGAGACGGCGCCGCCAGGTGCTGATAGTAGGCGCCTCCGGCAGCCGCGGCGATGACGAGTCCTGCGATACTCCCTATCACGAACGCGTACTCGGAATCCTTCATCAAGAACTTGAACAGTACGACGGTTGCTCCCCAAGCCGCCAGACACACAACCATCAGGACATATGCTTCCACTTTGCCTCCAATTCAGTCCGTAACTTCTTCTAAGGGCGGGAAATGGTAATTAACGTCATTGTAGCCATGATCCCGTGAATTTCACCCAATTCTACCTCCGCGGCCATCAATTCGGCTCCCCCGAACCCCCTGCTTACACAGGGTTACTCGACGTCCATCACAAACCGGGAACATCGTTCCCCGGCAGCTGAGACCTGTGTCACGGCTTGCGCGTGCCGTTAAAGGTGCCCCGCCATCGAGACGATATTCAGTGGAGCAGGGAGTACGCCGGGGCTCAGCCGCGGCGAATGAATCGGGTCCCTCGGGGCGTCTCTCATTATAAAGAGTCGAGCGCATCGGTTACCGCTTACGACGGTCATCCAGGTACATCGCCAGCGCCATGAGCAAATCGAATCCGAGCAACGTCGTCCGCCTGGACGAGCACATCAAGGGCCCGGGGCTGACCGACCGGACCCGATCCGGCTCCGTGCTCAAGCACTGCCGGGAAATCGCCTCCTCGTCCCTGATCAGCGCGTTGCCCATCGTGATGGACAAGCTGGACGACGCACTCTTCGACCTCGCGAATCGCTCCGCCGACAGCAGGGGCCAGAGCGTCTACTTCGAGACCATGCGCGAGGTCCGCGTGAAACGCGCGGGAATCGAGACGGAGTTCAGGCAGTTCTTCAAGGAATCCGTCCGCGCCACCATCGAGCGGCTGGCGGGCTCCCATCGCGCAAACTCCTTCGCCGACAGCTCCAGCGCGGACCTCGGACTGGTGGACGAGGAGGACTTCGAGGAGACCCTCGCCGTCACCAACATGGTGCAGAAGATCCGTGCCAACTGCTTGCAGCCCCTCTACGCCCTGGAGCGACGCATCGCCGAGCTCCTCGCGGTGGACGAGCTCAAGCCCGAAGACAACCCCTTCGGGCCGGAGGCGATGTGCAATGCCTTCAAGGACGCATGCGCTCAGATCGACGCGGATCTGGAGGTCCGCCTCATCATTCTGAAGCTCTTCGACCGCCATGTGGGCGAGGAAGCCGAGAAGCTGTACTGTGACATCAACGATTATCTCGTCGAGCAGGGCGTCCTGCCGGAGATCCGCCACCACGTAAAGATCCAACCGAGCGCCGGTCAGACCGGCGCGCATCCCGCCGGGGGCCCCGAGCAGGCATTCCCCGGCGGAGGCGGCCAGGGGCCCAGTTCCCAGGTTGCCGTCCAGGGCGCCGCCTACGGCACACCAGCGAGCGGCGTCATTCTCGACGCCCTGCGCCAGATCATGGACGTGAATTTCGTCAACCGGGTCGGCGGCCAGTCGCCGGGGGCGGCAGAGTTGCGTGTCGTCAACGAGCTCACGCATCTGCAACAGGGGGATTCTCAGGCTGCGTGCGAAGAGCTCGCCTCGCTGGATGTCTCCGGCGTCCACACGGGCACCGTCAACGTGCTTCGGGATCTCAAGCAGGCCACCGTGGTCAGCGGCATCGGCGAGATGGACGCCATGATGTTCGACGTGGTCGCGATGATGTTCGACTTCATCCTCGACGACAAGAAGATCCCGGCGCCCATGAAGGCGCTCATAGGCCGACTGCAGATCCCGATGCTCAAGGTGGCCATCCTGGACAAGAGCTTCTTCGCGAGGAAATTCCATCCGGCGCGGAAACTGCTCAACTCGATCGCGGAAGCCGCCGTAGGATGGAGCGAGAACGAGGACCGACACGACGCCCTGCACGCGAAGCTCGAGGTCATCGTCGCCCGCGTGCTGGACGAGTTCGACGAGCGGGTGGAAGTCTTCACCGAGGTGCTGGTCGAGCTGGACTCGTTCCTCAACCAGGAAGAGAGCCGGGCCGAGAACAATGCCAGCTCCTTCGCCGACGTCATTCAGGATCGTGAACGCCTGGCCCTCGCCCGCCAGGATGCGGAGGAAGAGACCTCACGCTGCCTGGAGAAGGCCCGCATCCACGACGTCGTGCGCGAGTTCATCACCGGACACTGGAAAGAGCTCCTGTTCGTACGCCACTTCGAGGGCGGCGGAATGGGCGAGGGCTGGACCGATTCCATCCAGACCATGGATGACCTGGTCTGGAGCGTCGCCCCCAAGACTCTGGATCAGGACCGCAATCACCTGTCGGAGATCCTCCCGAGTCTGCTCCGCCGAATAAGGGACGGGATGAAACAGCTGGGGATCGCAAGCGAGCTGAGCGGAAATTTCCTCGGCGTGCTGAAGAAGCTGCATATCGCGGCAATCCGGAATCAAGTCTGCGTCGGAGACCCGGAAGAAGTCGACGAAGTATCGGGCGTCGCCGACTCGTCCGACGAAGGCAGCTTCGACGAGGACTCGCTCGGCATCGACCTCCAATGGTCGGACGCGGCGACCTACAGCGTCGAGGAGCTGTCCTTGATTCAGCTTGCCGTGGAGAGAGCCAACGACGTGATCTACGGCACGGCGGAGACGCGGCCGGAGTGTACCGGCATGGGCACCACGCTGGTTGCGACACAGTTCCACGACAATCGCCTGACGGCCGCCCACGTAGGCGACGCGCGCCTGTATCGCCTGCGCGGCGATGTGTTCCAGCGGCTGACCTCCGATCACTCGTTGCGCCAGCAGCTCGTCAACAAGGGCTTCTACACCGCCGAGGAGGTGGAGCAGAAGATCCACAGCAACGTCATCACCCGCGCCGTCGGGCCGGAAGCCAACGTCGACGTAGACGTGCAGGAGATCGATACCGAGCCGGACGATCTGTATCTGCTGTGCTCCGACGGTCTCACGGACATGGTGGACGACGTCACGATTGCCGAGATCCTGTGTGACAGTGAGGTGGATCTCGCCACCACGACCAGGATGCTGGTGGATGCTGCCAACGAGAATGGTGGAAAGGACAACGTCTCGGTAGTGCTCGTGCGGGTCGACAACACCTACGCCGACTCGATGCCCGACGATGCGAACTTCGACTTGAGCTCGAAGCTCGAGATGCACGGGCGCACGGATGTGGGACGCAAACGCTCCCACAACGAGGACCACATCGCCGTGGACGCCACGCGGGGCATCGCCATCGTCGCGGACGGCATGGGCGGCTGCAACGCCGGCGAGGTCGCGAGCGAGATGGCCGTCAAGATCGTGCTGGAAGCGCTTCGCAGCGGCGACGTGGAATCGGTCGCGGTAAAGACGGGAGACGGCATCCGCACGTCGAGAACGACCACCGAGGGCGAGCTCGCCGACAGCGCCATTGATGCAGGCGCCCCGCTCCGCCACGACGGAGACGAGGTCATCATCGAAGGGCTGGGGTCCGACGTCGCCTACGAATCCGAGGAGGAGGACGAGTACACGGAGATCGTCCGCACTCTCGACGTGGGCAGCTGGGTGGAGTTCTACCACGTGGACGGCTCCAAGACGCCCGCGCGACTCACCTGGATGAGTCCCGTGACCGGGCGCTATCTCTTCACGGATCGCAAGGGCATGAAGGTCGCGGACGCAACCGTCCACGGCCTCGCGGTGGAGATGCAGCGGGGCAACGCGGCGGTGATCGAGGACGTGCCGCTGTTCGACCGGATCATCGGGACGATTACCGAGCATCTGCACGCGGACCACGCGCGGCCGCATTAGCCCAGGCGGCGCGACTCCAAACCAAGATCCCTGTTCTCTTCGATCGTGGCTTCGTTACTGACGACGGCGATGCTGGCCGTGTCGGGATCCAGATAGCGCTCCGCCACCCTCCTGAGATCGTCCATGCCGACCCCCATGACCGCGCGGCGCACGCTTCGCCGGTGGGACGGGGTGCGGCCGTGGCGGATGCCGTAGTAGGCGGCGATGGCCTCGCCGGCGGGCGACTCGGGCCGATCGATGTCGCTCAGCACCCGCAGGATGGCTTCCTCCAGCAGGCGGTCCTCGTGCCGATTCTCCACGAGCCACGCGGTGGCGCGGTCGAAATCGACGAGCGTCTCCGCGAGTCGCGGATCCCGATAGGAATAGAATCGCATGGCGCCGCTGTTCGGGCTGTAGCCGGCGCCGCCGCCGTAGGCACCGCCCTGCTCGCGGATGCTCCGGTGCAGGAATCCGTTGGTGAGGTACGG
>CBDTYP010000022.1:0-18677 GCA_965364645.1 uncultured Gammaproteobacteria bacterium
GGCGGCACGGTTGGGGCCGACGCTGCCAGCGGCGGATGCCGTGTCGGATTCACCGCCGGACGGGGCGACTGAGCCGGCACCGATGTGCCGGCTATCCCACCCGGCAGCTGGCACCCCCGTCCACGGGTAAGGCCGCGCCCGTGATGAACCCGGCTTCGTCGGAGGCCAGGAACAATGCCGCGTGGGCGACATCCCACGCCGTACCCATCTTGTGGCGCAACGGCACCCGTGCATCGCGCTCCGCCGCGATCTCTTCGCGGGGCCGGTCGAACGCCCGCGCCCGGGTATCCACGGCCATGGGTGTATCCATCAAGCCTGGAAGTATCACGTTGGCACGCACGCCGTACTCGGCGTTCTGAATGGCAAGCTGCCTCGTGAAGGCGACCATGGCGGATTTGCTCGCCTTGTAGGCCACCCAGGGGTAGTTCTCGACCGCGGCGATCGAGGAGATATTGACGATCGCCCCGCTGCCCTGACTGCGCATGATGGGCAGCGCGTGCTTGCACGCCATCACGGTACCCCGGAGATTCACCGCCATGACCCGATCGAACGCTTCGGTGGTGATCTCCGTGACGGCCGCGTCGCCGCCCGCGACGCTGATGCCGACGTTGTTGTGCAGTACGTCCACGCGGCCCCATCTCTCGACACAATCGCCGATGGCGGCCGTGATGCTCTCCTCGTCAGTGACATCCGCCTCGAACGAGGCGGCTTCGCCGCCTTCCGCGCGGATCAGATCTCCGGTTTCCCCGGCCGAGGCGGCGCTCCTGTCGACCGCCAGCACTCTGGCGCCCTCCCGCGCGAAGAGCAGCGCGGAGGCGCGTCCGTTCCCCATGGTCGGTCCCGGTGTCTGGCCGGCGCCGAAAACGATAGCCACTTTTCCCTCGAGTCGCATGCCACCTCCCCCCTCGGGAACGCCCCGGGGCAATCATGAGTTGGAAGCCTCGACGCGGCAAGTCCCGCCCCCATGGCGAACGCGATTTTCAGGTGTCGGGTCATGGATTAACGACAGGTCGTGTCGTAGGATTGAATTGTCGGATCCTCGGACGGTTTCGATTCCCGGACGGTCACTCCGGCAGACGACATTCGGGAAAAAGGGCTCGCATAGTTGCAGAACGTGCACGCAATATACGCCAGGGATTCACTGACCATCAGGGATGCCCTGCGCGTGACCGGTGTAAAGCGCGTCGATGCCGGAATCGGCGCCCTCGCCGATCGGCTCCTGCAGTTGAGCCACCTGGACCGCCGCTATCAGTCCGTTCCCCCCTGCAGGAACGCCGAGGAGTTCACCCGCCACGCCCTCGATAACCTGGACGTGAAGTGGGAGGTGGCCCCCGAGGAGCTCGAGCACATCCCCGCCTCCGGGCCGGCGGTCATCGTCGCCAACCATCCCTTCGGCGGCATCGAAGGGCTCCTCTTCGCCGACATCATCCTGAAGCGCCGCAAGGACCTCAGGATCCTCGCCAACGTCCACCTGGAGCGTATCAAGGAGCTGCGGGAGATGATCATCGCGGTCAATCCCTTCGAGGGCAGCCGGGCGTCCCGGGAGAACGCCAAGCCCCTGCGGGACGCCGTCAGGTGGGTGCAGGGCGGCGGCGCCCTCATGGTGTTCCCCAGCGGCGAGGTATCCCACTTCCAGTTCCGGCGCTCGAGCATCACCGATCCGGAGTGGCGCCCCAGCGCCGGTTACATCGTGCGCAGAACCGGCGCACCGGTGATCCCGGCCTTCGTCTACGGCCGTAACTCGTGGTTCTTCCAGCTCATGGGCTGCATCCACCCGCGTCTGCGCACCGCCCTGCTGGCGCGGGAGTTTCTGAACAAGTGCCACCACAAGATACGTATCCGCTTCGGCCCTCCCGTGACACCGAGCCGATCCAAGACCTTCTCCTCGTCGCTGCAGCTGGCACGCTTTCTGCGCCTGCGCTCCTACAGCCTGTCCGATCTGGACAACGCCGCCCGGGGCACGCCGGCGCTGAGGCTGGCGGGAACGGACAAGCCGGCAACGCTGGCGCCGATTATCGAGGCGGTGGATCCGGCGCTGCTCGAGGCGGAGTTCGACGCGCTGCCGCCGGCACAGAAGCTCGCCCGGAACGGCAACCTGCACGCGGCATTCGCGAGCGCGGACCAGATCCCCAACATCCTCAGGGAAGTCGGCAGGCTGCGGGAGATCACGTTCCGCGAAGCCGGTGAAGGAACCGGCGAACCCACGGACACCGATGACTTCGATGCGAGCTACCTGCATCTCTTCCTGTGGCAGGTCCAGAAGAAGGAGGTCGCGGGCGCCTATCGATTCGCACCGGTGGACGACATCCTTTCGCGCTTCGGCGTGCGCGGTCTCTACACCTATTCGCTCTTCAAGTACAAGCGCCCGTTCATCGACGGAATGCACGATTCCATCGAGCTCGGCCGTTCCTTCGTGCGCCTCGAGTACCAACGCAGCCACGCTCCGCTGATGCTCCTCTGGCAGGGAATCGCGCGCTTCGTTACGCAGCACCCGCAGTACAGTCGACTGTTCGGCGCGGTCAGTATCAGCAACGACTACCATCCCATTTCCCGCCAGTTCCTGGTGGACTTCCTTCGGCAGAATCGCTACTCGGATGAGCTCGCGCGCCAGGTGCGACCGAGGTCCGGGCTCCAGCGCCGTCTCGCCACGTTCTGGCACCGCAAGGAGCTCGCCGATTTTTCCGATGTCGGGGCCATCTCCGAGGTGGTCGGGCAGCTGGAGAACGGCCACCGCGGAGTGCCGATCCTGCTGCGTCAGTATCTGAAGCTGGGCGGGTTGCTGCTCGGCTTCAATCTCGACAAGAGTTTCGGCGATGCCCTCGATGGGCTGATTCTCGTCGACCTGTTGCAGACGGACCGTACGATCCTCTCACGCTACATGGGCCGCGAGGCAAGCCTCGAGTTTCTGCGCTTCCATGCCTCACGCAAGCTCGGCCTGGAGACCCCCGAGGAGCTCTCGGAAAAGACCAAGCTCCCGAAGAGCGCCTGAAGGCTTCCCATCACCCCTCGAATTGGCACTCCGGTGCTCACGGAAGGTCGATCACGGGCCGGCCATTGACGGAAACTTTCCGCGAGTGTGGGAAATCTCATCCCCGAAGCCTGAATCCGGTTTCCACCCGATCCCGTCGCCAGTACACTGGTTTCAGCAACTGGAGTGCGCTGCCCGTTCCAGAAACTTTTGATGGGATTCAAAAGGAGGAACCCGTGATGAAGGGAGCTTCATACCTTTTCCTGTTGACGCTGATCTTCGCTCCGAACCTGTTCGCCCAGAACATCCGCAATATCAGTCCCGCGGAAGTGGCCGCGATGCTGGAGAGACCGGCGAGCCGCCGGGTGGTCCCCGGGGAGATAATCGTCAAGTACAAGCCCGGCCGGAGCCCCATGAATGCGGCGGAGGCCGCATCCATGGATATCACCGACGATACGGGCAGGACATCGGGCGGTGAAGTCATCTACAGGATCTCGAGCGCCGGCCGCGCGGGCGCGGCGCCGCAGAATATCCAGGCGACGACCATCGCCACTGCGCAGACGCTTGCCGCCAGGGACGACGTCGAGTACGCCCAGCCGAATTACATCCTCCAGATCGCGCGGTCCCCGAACGACCCGCTCTATTCCCTGCAGTGGCACTACTTCGACAACGGCGCCGGCGCCGGCCAGTCCCCGGGCGGGGCGGGCCTGCCGAGCACCTGGGACCTGAACCTCGGGGATCCCGGCATCGTCCTCGCCGTCATCGATACGGGAGTACTGCCCGATCACCCGGACATCGCGCCGTCGACGAACCTGGTGGCGGGTTTCGACATGATCAGCAACGCCTTTACCGCGAACGACGGCGACGGGCGCGACGGGGATCCAACGGACACCGGCGACGCGACGACGGCCGGTGAGTGTTACGCCGGCAGCCCGCCGTCGGGCGACAGCTGGCACGGCACCCACGTCGCCGGGACCACCGGCGTCGGCGGGACGGACAACAGCATCGGCATCGCCGGCATCAATTGGAACGTGTCCGTGCAGGCGGTGCGCGTGCTCGGCAAGTGCGGCGGCACCATCGCCGACATCAACGACGCCATCCGCTGGGCGGCGGGACTTCCGGTGCCCGGGGTCCCGGACAACCCGACGCCGGCAAGGGTTATCAACATGAGCCTCGGCGGCTTCGGCTCCTGCGCGAGCTCCCCGGCCACCCAGAGCGCGATCAACGACGCCGTCGCGGAGGGTACGACGGTCGTGGTCGCCGCGGGTAACAGCGCCGCCGACGCCGCCAACTTCAACCCCGCCAGCTGCGACCATGTCATCACGGTGGCGGCGAGCGACGCCCGCGGCCATCTGGTGACGCGCTACTCGAACTTCGGCGCCACGGTGGAGATCCTCGCCCCCGGCGGAGACGTGCAACGTGACGACAACGGCGACGGCAATGCCGACGGCGTCCTCAGCATGGTGGAAGGCGGCTACGCGTTCTACAACGGGACCTCCATGGCGGCGCCCCACGTGGCTGGAGTCGCGGCGTTGCTCCTGGCCCGGGAACCCGCCCTCAGTCCGGGTGAAGTGAGCGATCGCCTCCAGGCGGGCGCGCTCCCCCGCAACTCGACCCAGTGCCCCCGAGCGTGTGGAGCCGGACTCCTGAACGCGGGTGTCGCCACCGGCGGTACGACGCCGGCGCCCCGCATGGACCTGGCCCCGCCACGTGTCTCGCTACAGGCCGGCGGGTCCGACTTCGTCGTCGCGACGCTGACCCAGAGCGGTTCGCCCATGAGCGGAATCCAGGTCGACTTTTCGTCGTCGGATACCGGCGTCGCCACCGTCTCGCCGGCGTCGGCACAGACCGACGCCTCGGGCACCGCCCAGGCGATCGTTCAGGGTGTCGCCGCAGGCAGCACCGTGATCAGCGCCAGCGCCGCGGGTGCCTCCGATACCAGCACGGTCGAGACCAGCGCCGTCACCCCGCCGCCGTCGGTTCCGGATGCGAGCCTGTGGGGACTGCTGCTGCTGTCGATCATCACGCTGTTCATGGTCCACGTCGGCTTGCGTCGCCGGACGAGGCCCGGGAACTGACCAGCGTGCGTCGACCCCGCGACCCGGTCACGGCCCGCCTGGCGGCGGGCCTCGGCTGTGTGCTGCTCGCTCTCGTAGCGCTGGAGCTCGCCCCGGCGTTGCACCGAATCTTCGAGCCCCTGAACATCGGCATCGCCCGGGCGACGGAGTGGCTTTTGCTGCAGCTGGAAATCCCCGTCGCGCGGCGTGGTGCCGTGCTCGCGCATCCCGACGGCTTCAGCTACCGCATCACCTATGTCTGCTCGGGACTGCGGCCCATCGCGATCATCGCGGTGACGCTGCTCATCGTACCGGCGTCCCGGACGTGGCGGCTGACGGGCCTGGCTCTCGGGGTGGTGGGAGTCGAAGCGTTGAACCTTTGCCGCCTGGTGCACCTCTATTGGTTGGGTGTCGTCGAACCGGATGCATTCTTCACGGCCCATCGCGTCACCTGGAACGTCATCGCCATCGTCATGGTCGCGGGCTTCCTGCTCCTGTGGCTTCGCGGAGGCGGGCGACGAGAGGAAGGGCATGTTTCATCGACACCGGTACATGCGCACGTATAGTCTCAGCATTGCCGCCGTACTCGTCGGTTGCTGCCTCTGCGTCTCCGCCGGCGGCGTGTCCAATCCTTCCTCGCCGTCGGTCACTCTCGATCTGATCGTCAAATTCGCGGCGGACAGCGATCCCGGCCGAATCGTGGGGCAGGCGCTGAAAGAAAACCCGACCGACCTGCGCGCAATGACGGACATCCAGGAGAGGCTGCACGCAGACACGGGCGTCACCATGGAAGCGCAGCGCATCACATCCGGCGCCGAGCTGCTGTTACGTATCCCCGAGGAACCTCTTCTTGAGATGGTGCGTAGATCCCTGGAGCAGCAGCCGTCGGTGTCCGCCGCCCGGTTGATGGCCGTGCAGCACGACAACCCGAATCTTCCGGAAGGGCTGGTGGTAGTGGAGTTCCCCGCGGCCAGCGACGAGGCCGCGCTGATGTCACAGGCCCGTGACGACCCTGGCCGTGCGGAGCAGCTGCATGCCCTGGCCGTGAAACTGTGCGCACCCAGCGGCGTGCCGGTTCGCGGCGAGGCCGGAACGGACAAGCAGTTGATCGTGACGGTGGACCGCGCCGCGCTACTGCGAAAGCTCGTCGCTCAGCTGAACGATCTCGACTACGTCGATTACGCCCAGGCGAACAGCGGCGTCCAGATCATGAAGTAGTCGGTCCCGGGAACGTCACTTCCCATCGAGGGCGGGCCGCACCTCCTGTGCGAAGCGCTCCATGGTATCGAGCGCGGTGGCAAGCTTCTCCGGCACGAAGTCCATGACCATGTGACTGGCCCCAGCGTCCCGATAGCGCGCGAGCCCGTCCACGATATCCGCTACCCGGCCCTGGGTCGGCGGATCGTCCGCGCCCGGCCGCCCGTCCTGAAACACGAGCGGCGACTTGACGGCAATCGCCAGGCTCTCCGGGGTGCGCCCGGCCTCCTCGAGATAGCCGTTCAGCTGACCGCGGGCCTCGTGTATCTGCGCGACCGTGGGGCGCGCCGGGTGCCAGGCGTCTCCGATGCGCGCCGCGCGCTTGAGCGCGGCCTTGCTCCCGCCGGCCACCCAGATCGGCGGCGCGGGCCTCTGCACGGGTTTCGGCGAGAAGCGCGCGTTCTCGACCTGCGTGTAGCGGCCGTCGAAGCTGACTGGATCGTCGCTCCACAGGGTCTTCATGAGATCCATCGCCTCGTCGGTGCGCGCGCCGCGGTTGTGGAAATCCTTCCCCAGCACTTCGAACTCTTCCTCGAACCAGCCGACACCGATGCCGAACACGAAGCGGCCGCCGCTCAAGACATCCACCTCCGCCACCTGCTTGGCGAGCTCGACAGGATTGTGCATGGGCACGATGACGACGCTCGTACCCAGCGTGATGCGGCTCGTCAGCGCGGACAGGTAGCTCAAGACCGTGAACGGCTCCCAGTAGCATTCCTTCCAATGCTCGGCGTGCTTGGCGCCGGGGATGAGCACGTACCCGGATTTCACCTGGGGCGGCAGGATGACGTGGGCACTCAGCCACAGGGAGTCGATCTCCAGCGCCTCGGCGCGTTCCGCAATCTTCGCGAAGGTCTCCGGAGTCGCATCGTTACCCCGTACGACGAGGGAAAATCCGAATTTCATGAGCCGCTCCTCCCCGTATTCGTCACGGGTTCAATTCCTGTTCTTCTCGTCACGCCACGCGAGCCAGTCCTTGACCGGGCCGAAATCGTAGTCGGGCCCGTCGACTCCCATATGAATCTCGTCGGCGCCCGCGGCGTGGATCTCGTCCGCCATGTCGATGAGACCCTTGTCGACGCCGATGGATCGATCGATCGAAGCGGGGTCGCGGCCGAGCTTGGCGCACCAAGCGTTCAGCACGCCGTTCTTGTGGGCCACGGTCTGAGCAGGGGTCCGGCCCTCCGCCGCCCGCGCGAACCCGTGCCAGATGTCGGCGTATTGGGCGACGATGCGAAGGGTCAGCTTCTCCCCGCCGCCGCCGATGAGTATGGGCATGGGACCCAGGGGCGGTGGATTCAGCTTGGCGAGCCGCTCCTTGATGCGCGGCATGGCGGCGTCGAGCTCCTTCAGCCTGCCCACCGTCGTGCCGAAATCGTAGCCGTACTCCTTGTAGTCCCGCTCGAACCAGCCTGAGCCGATGCCGAGAATCGTGCGCCCGCCGGAGATGTGATCCACGGTACGCGCCATGTCGGCGAGGAGCTCCGGATTGCGGTACGTGTTGCAGGCGACCAGCGGCCCGATCCGCACCCGTTCCGTCACCTCGGCGATGGCTGCGAGCAGCGTCCAGCACTCGAAGTGCTTCCCGTCCGGGTCGCCCATCAACGGGTAGAAATGGTCCCAGGTATAGACGACGTCGATACCGAGCGCCTCGGCCTCCGCCGCGGCGCGGCGGATATCGGCGTAGTCCGCGTGCTCGGGAAAGATTGAAACTGCAATTCGAACCATGTTGCTCACTTCGTCTCCGATGTTTCCAGATTACCCCAGTGCGCGGCGTGGGTGATCCGAATCGCCACTACTGGTAGATCTTCGATCTGCATGCCCTCGAGCTGCGGGTAACGGCCCCGTAGATCCGCCTGGGCGCCGTCGTGCTCGTCGCCATCGACCAACACCTCCGCGCGTCCCTGCACCATTACCCAGCCGAGCCGGCTCCAGTCTTCGTCGTATCGATCGGCGACCAGGGCGACCGCCGGATTGTCGCGCATGTTCGCCATGCGCTTGAGCGGCGCCCCGGACTTCCGTTTCGGTTTCTCGTCGATGGTAAAGTAGACGGTATCTCCATTGACGACGAAGCAGATGGGGATGACGTGAGGACGGCCATCGGCGTCGGCGGTCGCCAGCCGCGCGACCCGTCGCCCATCTAGAAATCGCCGCTCGTCATCCGTTAGCATGGGCTCGACGCGAAACCTTCGAAACGCGCGAGGATAGTATCATGGACGTCGGTCTGACCATTCCCACCCGCGGCCCCCTGGCGACACCGGACGCGGTCGCAGCGTTCGCCCGCAGGGCCGAGGAGCTGGGCTTCACGCAACTCGCCGTTCCCGATCACGTGGTCGTGCCGCGCAGTATCGACTCCCGCTATCCATACTCGGCCTCCGGGGAGTTCCCCGGTGCGGCATCGGGCGCGTGCTTCGACCAGTTCACGCTCCTGGCCTACGTCGCCGCAATCAACACGACCGCCCGGCTGCTGACGTCGGTGACGGTCATCCCCCACCGGGGTGCGGTGCAGACCGCGAAGATCGTGTCGACGATCGACGTGCTGTCCCGGGGGCGGATGGTCCTCGGCGTCGGCGCGGGATGGATGAAAGAAGAGTTCGAGGCGCTCGGCGCACCGGCCTTCGAGGAGCGCGGCCGGGTCACCGATGAGTACCTGCAGGCGTTCAAGATTCTGTGGACGGAGGACGATCCGCGTTTCGAAGGGAACCACGTGCGCTTCGAGAACATCACGTTCCTGCCGAAACCGGTGCAGGCGCCGCATCCGCCCATCTGGGTGGGCGGGGAGAGCCCGGCGGCGCTACGGCGCACGGCACGCTATGGCGACGTGTGGTTTCCCATCGGCAACAACCCCCGCCACCCCCTGGACACCGTCGCGCGTCTCGGTGCCGGTATCGAGAACATGCGTTCGGTCGCCGAGAAGATCGGACGCGATCCGGGCTCCATAGGCCTCGCCTTCTTCGCCAACTGGTTCGACGAGACGAAGACCGGGACCACGGGCGACGGTCAACGCCTCCTGCTGACGGGGACGGCCGAGCAGATTGCGGAGGACCTGGACGGACTGAGCGAGCTCGGCGTCACGGATCTGACCCTCAACTTTCAGCGCGACACGCTGGAACAGTCCCTCGACAGCATGCAACACTTCGCGGAGACCTTCGGGCCCCTCCCCCGCGTGTAGGATTGCCGATCGCTAGCGGCCGAGCAGGGATTCGAGGCCCGCGCAGACTTCCTTCAGCACGGCGACCCGGGCCCAGCGCTTGTCGTTGGCGGGCACGAGGATCCAGGGCGCCTGCTCGGTGCTCGTGCGCGCCACCATCTCGCCGACGGCGACGACGTAGTCATCCCAACGCTCCCGGTTGCGATAATCCTCCTCCGTGATCTTGTACTTCTTGTACGGCGTCTTCTCCCTGGCCTGGAAACGCGCCAGCTGCTCCTCCGGATCGATGTGCAGCCAGAACTTCCGCACCAGGATCCCGTGCTCGACGAGCTGGGACTCGAAGTCGACGATCTCGTCGTAGGCACGACTCCACTCGTCGCGGCCGGCGAGTCCCTCGACACGCTCGACGAGCACGCGCCCGTACCAGCTGCGATCGAATATCAGCATCCGGCCGGCGGACGGGAGCTGGCGCCAGAAACGCCAGAGGTAATTGTGGGCGAGCTCCTCGTCGGTGGGACCTGCTATGGGGACCACGCGGACGTCCCGCGCGGAGATTGCGGCCGTGATCCGGCGGATGACCCCACCCTTGCCCGCCGCATCCCACCCTTCGAACACGAGCACGCTTGAGACGCCCTCCTTCGCGGCCCGCAGCGAGAGCTTGTGGACCTTGCGCTGGTAGCGCGCGAGCTTCTTCTTGTAGTCGTCCTTGTCCAGCGCGAGAGAGAGATCGACGGCGCCCAGGATCTCCCCCGCGCGCTCGACAAGGACGTCCGTGGCGGCGGCGCTGCCCGGGGAATCCTCGGCCCGCGCCTCGACCCCGGGCCTCTCCCTTGCCCGGGCCCGTTCGATGGCGTCGAGAACCAGCCTCGCAACCGAGAGATTTCGATACCGATCGTCCGTGCCGTCGATGACGTGCCACGGAGAATCGTCGCTGGTGGTCCGGAGAATCATCTCCTCGCAGATGGGCAGGACCCTGTCGTACTCGGACAACATGTCCCGATCGATGTCGTGAACGCGCCACCCGTCCTCCGGGTTCTTCTTCGCCTTCTTGAGCCGCTTCTTGAGCTCATGCTTTGGCAGGTGAATCCAGATGTTCAGGATGACCATGCCGTCGGCCGCGAGCAACGCGTAGGTCCGTCTGGCGTGCTCGAGAAGCCTCTCGTAGGACTTCTCGTCGAACTCGTCTTTGAACCGCGCCTCGATGAGATTCCAGGCGAAGTCGCCGAAAAACAACCCCATGCGGCCCTTCGGCGGCAGCGCCCGCCAGTATCGCCAGAAATATGGCCGTGCCCGCTCCTCCTCGCTGGGATCACCGAAGTAGCGGGTACGGATGTACCGGCCATCCATCCACTCGTGGAGGAGGTCGACGACTTCCTCGCACCCCTGACGGTCGTCGCCGACCAGGTTGACGAGGACGGAGGTGCCGGAGGACTGCAGATCGAACTGTGCGTTGGTCAGCTCCACCCGCAATCGCCGTGCCGCGGACGCGTACTCGTCCTTCGACACCTCGTCCCCGCTCCGGGCTGAATCGAACACTGAAAGTCCCATCGATTGGCTCGTCGACGGCGTATCCCAAGCTGAGAGATTGCGGTTTTCGATGTGCCAGGTCAATTTTGCCGGAGTCTGTCGCGGGGTAGAATCCGCCCGTTGCCACGGCCCGGGAGCCGACATCCATGCAGGTCACAATCGAAGGCCTCGACGTCCTCACCATCTCGATACTGGTGATTTTCCTCGGGCGCTATCTCACGACACACATCGCGTTCCTGAACCGCTACCACATCCCGGCGGCGGTTACCGGCGGCCTGCTGTGCAGCATGAGGATGCGTGTCCAGCGCGCCACCGGTTAATACCGGCGAAATGCACCGCCAGCACGAGTCCGGTTGAACATCGATCCCGACGGCCATAAGCTCGATGGGTCAGCCAGCGAGGGACGTTTCCATGAGTATCTTCTCCCTTCATTCGCCGGACTTCAGAAGACTCGCCCTTGTTGGTCTCTTCGGATGGCCGATTCTCGGCCTCGCCGCGGGCGACGTCGTAGACGTCGACTCCATCGAGTGGGCCACCATGGGCATGGGCCTCTTCGGCGGCCTCGCGCTCTTTCTCTTCGGCATGGAGCAGATGTCGAACGGACTGAAGGCGGTCGCCGGCGAGGGCCTCAAGAACCTGCTCGAGAAGCTCACGAAGAACCGCATCCTCGGCGCCCTGACCGGCGCGTTCGTGACCGCGGTGCTGAACTCCTCGTCCGTCACGACGGTTCTCGTTGTAGGCTTCGTAACCGCCGGCATCATGACCCTGTCACAGTCCATCGGCGTCATCATGGGCGCCAACATCGGCAGCACGGTCACGGCCCAGATCATCGCGTTCAACGTCACTCAGTACGCACTCCTCCCGGTAGCGATCGGATTCGCCATGCTGTTCACGGGCAAGCTCGATCGGACACGCCAGGCCGGCGCGATGGTCATGGGCATCGGGCTCATATTCTTCGGCATGGGCATCATGAGCGAGAGCATGGTGCCCCTGCGCAGCTACGAGCCCTTCGTCGGGCTCATGGAGAGGCTGCAGGAGCCGCTGCTCGGCATACTCGTGGGCGCCGTGTTCACGGGGCTCGTGCAGTCCTCGGCGGCGACCACGGGGCTCGCAATCGTCATGGCGAGCGAAGGACTCATCTCCCTTCCCGCCGGCATCGCGCTCGCGTTCGGCGCGAACATCGGCACCTGCGTCACGGCCCTGCTGGCGGCCATCGGCAAGCCGGTCGAGGCGGTGCGCGCGGCCGTGGCGCACATTGTCTTCAACATACTCGGCGTGCTCATCTGGGTTTTCTTCATCGACCAGCTGGCGGCATTCGTCACCACCATCTCTCCTTCCCATCCGGAGCTCGAAGGGAGCGCACGGGCCGCCGCCGAGGTGCCTCGCCAGATAGCAAACGCCCACACCCTGTTCAACGTGGCGAACACGCTCATCTTCATCTGGTTTACCAGCCCGTTTGCGCGCCTGATCGTAAAGCTGGTGCCGGACCGCCCCGAACCAGACACCATCATCGTTCGACCGAAGTATCTGGATACCGCGCTGGTTAGCGCGCCCGCGCTCGCCCTCGAACGAGTGCGGCTGGAGATAGGGCATCTCGGCGAAGTCGTCCTCGACATGCTCGGGCGGGTCCCGAGTGCGTTCACGTCACGCCAACTCGAGGTTTTCGAAGCGATCGAGCGGATGGACGACAAGGTCGACATTCTGGAGGGGGAGATCGTCAAGTATCTCTCAGCGGTCCGGAAGCAACAGTTGACGGACAAGGAGAACACAGACTTTCAGATCATGATGAGTGTCACGGACAATCTGGAATCCATCGGAGATGTCATCGAGACCGATGTCGTCGCGCTGGGTCGCAAGAAGCATCGGCTGCAGATACCCGTCAGCGAGACCATGCATCGCATAGGCGATGAGCTGTTCGTGACTGTCCAGCGCGCCCTCGAGCTCGCAATCCGCGCGATCCAGGACGAGGACGAGGTGGCCGCGCAGGAGGTCCTCATGCTCAAGGAAGAGGTCAATGCCAGGGTCGAGGAGGCACTGTCACACCAGGCGAAGCGGCTCGCATCGGACGATGGCAATCGGGTGGAAATTTTCCGCTTCGAGATGGAAGCCGTAGAGCAGTTGAAGCGGATCTATACGCTGACGAAGCGAATGGCGAAGACAATACTGCCGGATGCGATCAAGGCGCAGGCTGCCTGAGATTCGTCAACGCACCTTGTGGGCGATCTCTTGTGCGAACGCGAGCACCTGTCGTGCGAGCTCGATCCTGTCCGCCTCGCTCTCCATCAGAATACTCGTGTGCATGCAAGATACGCTCGAGATCTGGATCCTGTCCGCATCGTCGAGGACGAATCCCGTCAGGAGGCCTTCGTAGTGCTCCGCGACGGCCCGTGCGCTCTCGGGGACCCCGAGCTCCGACATCATCTTCGCCGTGGGGCCCTTGACCGCCTTGCCGGCGATTATTGGCGATATGGCGATGACTGGCGCACCGCAGTCGGCGATGGCGCCGCGCAGCCCCGGCACCGCGAGTATCGGGTCGATGCTGATGAACGGATTCGAGGGACAGATGACGACTGCCTCGAGGGACTCGCTAATCAGCGCTTCCCAGAGGGGCAGCGACGGGTGTGCGTCACCGGCGCCGTGAAACGTGAATCCGGTGACTTTCGGCTCGCAGCGGTTCTGCACGAAGTATCGCTGGAAAGGAAGAACCCCGTCGTCGGTGTGCACCAGCGTTCGCACCGGCTGGTCGGACATGGGCACGATCCGCGCGCGCACCCCGAGTCGCGTGCAGAGATCGCTGCTGATGCTGCTGAGAGTCTCGCCCGCCTGCAGGCGCCTCGTACGCTCCACATGCAGCGCGAGATCGGCATCGCCGAGTCGGAACCAAGTCTCGCCACCGAGCGACTCCAGGGCCTCCATGAAGGTCCACGTCTCACCGACGCGCCCCCAGCCGGTCTCCGGGTTGGCGATCCCGGCCAGGGTGTAGAGCACCGTGTCCATGTCCGGCGAGATGCTCAAGCCCAGATGCTCGAAGTCGTCGCCAGTGTTGCACGCCACCATGAGGCTGTCCGCCGGCAAGGCGCGATACAGGCCGAGCGCCAGCTTGGCGCCGCCGATACCGCCGGAGATGGCGACGACCCGGGGCGCGACGCTCACCGGAACAGATCCTGATCGGGCTCGCGGATCAATGCCGACGCCGGCAGAGCCTCTTCGCGCCACCCGACTCCCTGAACGAGGACCGCGGGAACGCCCTCGTCAGCCTCGCCCATCAAGAGCTCGGCGGCGGAGGCGATCTCGTCGGCGAGCCCGACCTGGGTGACCTCGAGGACGCGGCCATCGCGATCCTCCCGGCCCCGAAGATCCTGGAGCGCGGGCAGGCCCGCCACACCGATGGCGAGCCCGACGACACCATTGCGCCAGGCGCGCCCCACGCTGTCGCTGACGACGACCGCCAGGTCGGCATCGAAGCGTGCCCGCAAGTCCGCGCGCAGCGCGGCGCTGCTCGCGTCGGGATCCTCCGGCAGCAGTAGAACACTTCCGGCATCGCCGTCCGTATTGGACTGGTCGATGCCGGCATTGGCCATCACCATGCCGAGGCGATGCTCCGTGATGATGAGACCGGGCCGGGAACGCAGAACGTCTCGCGACTCCGAAAGGATGATCTCCACGAGCGCCGCGTCCTTGCCCGTCTCTGCGGCGAGCGCGCGCGCCCGCGGTGACGGTGTCACGTCCGCCAGCCGGCGATAACGACTCTCCGCCTTGGAGATGATCTTGTGAGTGACGACCAGAACGTCTCGGTCGGCGAGCGCGCGTCCGCTCGCGGCGAGAGCGTCGGCGAGGATGGCGGCGACGTCGTCGCCGGGGCGAATCGCCGGGATGCCGGTCAGTGCCGTCAGCGTGACGGCGGGCGCTGAGCCGGACATCAAAGCTGCCCGAAACGAATCAGCTGTCGATCTCCGCTCCTCGTGCCGCGCCGCGGCGCCGGATTGACGACTTCGCTGAGAGGAGCTGCTTCCATGGCGGCCGCGACGCGATCCGCCGGCGCGCGCCCGTAGAGCGTCGTGCGCTGATAGGCTATGCGGCCAATGCCTTCCACAAGCGCCTGCATATCGGCGGGTGGCAGCTCCTGGCCGAACGCTGCGCCCGCGGCTCGGGTAATGGACTCGTTCATCAACGTGCCGCCGACATCGTTGGCGCCGGACAGAAGACTCCGCCTGGCGCCTTCGGGCCCCATCTTCACCCACGAGGTCTGGATGTTCGTGATGTGCGGGTGCAGGACCAATCGCGACACCGCGTGCATCAGGATCGCCTCGCGAAATGTGGGCCCGCGGCGCGCGAGGCCCTTACGGTAGATAGGAGTCTCCATGTGCACGAAGGGCAGCGGGACGAACTCCGTGAATCCGGAGGTCCGCGCCTGCAGCTCCCGGACACGCAGCAGATGCCGCGCCCAGTGGATGGGGGAGTCCACGTGACCGAACATGATGGTCGCAGTGCTGCGAAGACCGAGATCGTGTGCGGCCTCCATCACCTCGAGCCACTGTGCGGTCGTGATCTTGTCGGGGCAGATAATACGACGCACCTCGTCGTCGAGGATCTCGGCGGCCGTGCCGGGGAGCGAGCCGAGGCCCGCATCCTTCAGCTCGGCGAGAAACTCCCGCACCGGCATGTCGAGCGTGCGCGCACCCTGCCACACCTCCAGCGGCGAGAAGGCGTGCACGTGGATCCCCGGCGCCGCCTGCTTCACGGCGGCACAGATATCGATGTAGGTCCGACCGTCGTAGTCCGGGTGGATTCCCCCCTGCAGGCACATCTCCGTCGCACCCCGCTGCCACGCTTCCCGCGTGCGGCGCGTAATCTCATCCAGGTCGAGATCGTAAGGTTTGCCGCGCAGATCCACCGCATGCCTTCCTTTGGAGAAGGCGCAGAAGCGGCAATGGAAATAACAGACGTTCGTGTAGTTGATGTTTCGATTGACGACGTATCCGATGCGATCCCCGCTTGCTTCCTCGCGGAGCCGGTTCGCGTATTCGCCGACGAGTCGAACCTCGCGCCCCCGCGCCGCGAACAACCGGACGACATCACCTTCGTCCAGCGTGTCACCGTCCCGCGCCCGGTGAAGGACGTGGTGGAGCTCATCGCCGCGCGCGGCAACCGGACTCGGGTCGGCGGATATCCGCTGCGCGACGGCGCCGGCAACCCAATCGCTATCCCGGGCGAACCCTTCGGCGTCGGCGTGATCGAGCACGGGAGCGCGCATCTCCGGCGCGAGCCAGCGCTCCGGGTCCCGCACATAAGTCGGATAGACGGGCAGACGCGGCACCAGCTCCCGACCGGCCGCCTCCGTGGCACATCGCAGCTTCTCGAGTTCCGGCCACGGCGCCTCGGGGTTCACGTGATCCGGTGTAACCGGCGACAC
The DNA here is from genome assembly GCA_965364645.1 of uncultured Gammaproteobacteria bacterium. Lineage (GTDB taxonomy): Bacteria > Pseudomonadota > Gammaproteobacteria > HK1 > HK1 > JAABYT01. Next base: position 16,374 of record CBDTYP010000022.1, read on the forward strand.
GCCGCCCCAGTCGTTGATGCCGGCCGCGAGCAGGCGATCGAGCGCGTCGGCATGGAGGTTTGGTGGCGCCTGGATGCTGACGTCCAGCGGCAACACGAGGCGCGCGACGGCGATCGTCCAGAGATGGTCCTCCAGGGTGGGCTCCGGCGCCTCGGCCATGGCCGTGCCTGGCTTGGCGCGGAAATTCTGGACGATGATCTCCTGCAGGTGCCCGTAGCGCTCGTGCAATGAACGCAGGGCGAGCAGCGAATCGACGCGCTCGCGGCGGGTCTCGCCGATGCCGATGAGGATGCCGCTCGTGAAGGGCACGGCCTGCTCACCCGCCATGCGGATGGATTCGAGGCGCACGGCAGGGGCCTTGTCGGGACAGCCGTGGTGGGGACCGCCGCGGGCGCACAGCCGCTCGGACAGCGACTCGAGCATAAGTCCCGCGGACACGGAGACCGGCCTGAGGGAACTCAGTGCGTGACCGTCCATCACCCCGGGATTCACGTGAGGCAACAGACCGGTGACCTCGTGCACCTTTCCAGCTACGTGCGCGAGATAGTCGATAGTCGATTCGAAGCCGAGCGCGGCCAGCGCCTCACGGGCCACGCGGTAACGGCTCTCGGGACGATCGCCGAGGGTGAACAACGCCTCGTGACAGCCCGCCCGCGCGCCGGCGGCGGCCACCTCGATGGCGTCGTCGACGGACAGGTAGGGCGCGGGTAGATTCCGCGGCGCATGGGCGAAGGTGCAGTAACGGCAGACGTCGCGACACAGCTTCGTCAGCGGAATAAAAACCTTGGGCGAATAGCTGACCTTGTTCCCGTGCACGGCATCTCGGGCGTCGCGTGCCGCTTCCATCAACGGGTCGAGCGCGGCATGGCGGGACAGGCGGATAATCTGGTCGTCATCCAGGACGCTCCCGTCGGCCGCGCGCGCGATGATGGTGTCGATGCTCGTGCTCATGGTCCCCCTTCGCGCGTGCCCCCGGTTTCCGCCCGCTGGCCGTGCCGGCGGGTGTGATAAAGTCCCCGCGAACAGGGCACCGCGTGCCCGGAGCGCCGGGCGCGGACACGAGTACAACCCATCTCCCGCGCCCACACAAGTTCTCGGCAACAGGAGTTTTGATGCAGCTCGGCATGATCGGCCTCGGGCGCATGGGCGCCAACATGGTGCGACGCCTCATGGGCGACGGCCACGCCAGCGTCGTGTATGACCAACAGCCTGAGAGTATCGCGGCTCTGGCCGCCGACGGCGCCACCGGGGCCGATTCCCTGGAGGCGCTCGTGGCCGCCCTCGACCCGCCGCGCAACGTCTGGGTCATGATTCCCGCCGAACGGGTGGACGGGACCCTCGAAGCCCTCGCCGGGCTCATGGATGCCGGCGATCTCATCGTCGACGGGGGCAACTCCCACTACCGGGACGGGGTCCGGCGGGCCGAGACCCTCGGCGCCGCGGGCCTGCGCTTCGTCGACGTGGGGACCAGCGGCGGCGTGTGGGGACGGGAGCGCGGCTACTGCCTCATGGTCGGCGGCGACGCCGACGACTTCCGGCGCCTGGAACCGATCCTCGCGAGCCTGGCGCCGGGCCGGGATGCCGCGCCGGAGACCACCGCGCGCAAGGGTCGGGGGAACAGCGCGGAGCAGGGCTACCTGCACTGCGGTCCCCACGGCGCGGGCCACTTCGCGAAGATGATCCACAACGGCATCGAGTACGGCGCCATGGCGGCCTATGCCGAGGGTCTGCAGATCCTGGCCAACGCCAACGAGGCTTCCCCCGGGGAAACCTACGACTTCGACCTCGCGGACATCACCGAGCTCTGGCGCCGGGGCAGCGTCATTGGCTCCTGGCTCCTGGATCTCACCGCCGAGGCGCTGGCGCGGGACCCGGATCTCGCCGAATTCAGCACGGAGGTCTCGGATTCCGGAGAGGGCCGATGGACCGTGCAGACGGCGGTTGACCTGGGCGTACCCGCCCATGTCCTGAGCGCCGCCCTGTTCGAGCGCTTCTCCTCCCGGGGCAACGAAGACTTCGCCAACCGGGTGCTGTCCGCCATGCGCTTCGGCTTCGGCGGCCACAGCGAGAAGAAGGATTGAACGAACTGCGCCTCGAAATCGCCCCGGACGCCGCCGCCGCGGCCCGGGCCGCGGCCCGTTTCGTCGCCGAGGGCGCACGCCGTGCGGTGGCCGAGCGCGGCATCTGCCTGGCCGCGTTAAGCGGCGGCAGCACGCCACGAGCGATGCTCGGCGCGCTCGTGACGGAGACGCTCCCCTGGCGGGAGCTCCACATCTTCCAGGTCGACGAGCGCACTGCGCCCCA
>CBDTYP010000023.1:0-18663 GCA_965364645.1 uncultured Gammaproteobacteria bacterium
CCTTCATCTGGCGGGCCATGGCGTCGACGAGATCCCGCGGCGGCGCGATGTCCTTGATCTCGATGCGCGTCACCTTCACGCCCCAGGGCGACGTGGCGTCGTCGACGATGCCGAGTAATCGCTGGTTGATCTCGTCGCGCTTTGAAAGGAGCTCGTCCAGATCCATCGACCCCATGACCGTACGAATGTTGGTCATGGTCAGATTGACGATCGCGTGGGTCAGGTTGTTCACTTCGTAGGCCGCCCGCGCGGCGCTCAAGACCTGGAAGAAGACCACGCCGTCCACCGACACCATGGCGTTGTCCCGGGTGATGACTTCCTGGGTAGGAACGTCCAACACCGTCTCCATCATGTTCATCTTCGCGCCGACCTGATCGAACACGGGGATGATGACGTGCAGGCCCGGATCCAGGGTCTTGGTGTACCTGCCGAAGCGTTCCACGGTGTAGTTGTATCCCTGGGAGACACGGCGAACGCCCATGATCACCAGAACGATGGCGAAAACGAGCAGCGCGATGACTACTGCTGGAGTGCCTTCCATCCTGATATCTCCACATTGGCTGGGGCTGGCATGGACACTAGTATAGCGGGCCGGAAGACCCCCGGATGGCACTTTTCGCCCCCGCCCAACGATGGCAGAGTGTGCCCAGGCCGTAGGCAGATGCCAACGCACGCTTCGGCACGAATGTCGTGAGGTTGCCAGTCTTTATGGACAATTCCGTTATCCGGTCGATGGCGCGTTGGCCGAACGTGCCGGCGGTGTATGGCTGGATGTCTCTGGATCGCCGCGGGCGTTGGTGTCTGCAGGGCGAGCCGGTCACCCACGGCGGCGCCATCGCGTTCATGAACAGAAACTATGCCTGCACCGATGGCGGGCGCTGGTACTTTCAGAACGGTCCCCAGCGCGCATTCGTGGATCTGGACTACACCCCCTGGGTCATCCTGCTCGACGGATCCGGCGAGCTGGTCGACCACACGGGCCGTCCCGTGACGGGATTACGCGAGGCATGGCTCGACGAGGAAGGCAACTTGCTTCTGGTCGCGGACGGTGGCGTCGGCCTGCTCTGCGATCGGGATCTGGAGCCCGTATCCGAGCGACTTGCGCATGCCGATGGCGCGCCCTGCGAGGAAGACGCCATAGCGCGTCTCATCGGCGCGTCCGGCGGCGTAGAGTCCGAGCGGGTCTACCTCGCGTGGGACGATGCACGCATCGAAGTCGGGACCCTGCGCCGCGACGAGGTTCCCGGGAGGTTCGGCTTCGAGCCGAAGCCCCGGGCCGCTGACGAAAGCGACGAAGATGCCGATTAGCCGAACCCGCGCCTTCATCATGGCGCCCGCCTACTACCTGGTCGCGATGGCGCTGGCCGTCGTCATCATCGCGAGCGCGAACGACGCGTCGCGGGCCTACGAGTCCGTGTCGACCCACGAGACCGTGTCCGCCAAGACCGACCGGGCCATGCGGGACGCACTGGAGACGCTGTCTCTAGGCCTCTACGGCGGCGGCAGCGAGATGGCGGAGCGCCTCGCGGATGCCGTCGAGGTGGCGGAGTTCCAGGAGGCCCGCGCCGCCGGCACCGGGTGGCTCCTGCTCGGCCTGAGCGGCGCATTCCTCGCCATGGTGATCGTGACCGTGGAGCCGGGCAGGCGGGCCCGCAGCGTCGTGGTCATCCGGCATTTCTTCGGCGTCTCCGCCATCTTCCTGCTGATCGGGTTGCTGGCGCCCATACTGACCATCGTCGCCCACGAGGAGATCGCGCTGCTCGGGCGCGTCGTGCTGCAGTACGAATCCAAGGGAATCATCACGACGATCCACAAGCTCTTTCTCGTGGACAACTACTTCCTCGCGATCCTCCTGCTGCTCTTCAGCGTGCTGCTCCCGGTCCTGAAGATCCTGCTCTCCCTGGTTGCCCTCGGGCTCGGCGAGTCGCGCACCCGGAAGAGGAGCGTACAGTTCGTGAAGGCCATCGGTCGCTGGTCGATGACGGACGTCTTCGTCGTCGCGGTGCTGCTCGCCTTCCTGACCGCCGACACGGCGCAGCTCACCGACGCGACCCTCGGTCCGGGCCTCTACTTCTTCGCCGGCTACGGGCTGCTCTCGATCGCCGCCGGGCAGCTGATGATCGGTTACGAGGGGAGGGACGGCTCGCCGTCAGTGGCTGACGGTGAGGGATGAGAAGCGCACGGGAAGAATTTCCTCCACGTTGAGCTGGCCCTTGTCGTTCTTCTCCACGAGCATGAGCTGTTGGGCATCCTCGATTCCGGCGGGGATGACCATCCTGCCGCCGGGCTTCAGCTGGGAGAGCAGCGGCGTCGGTATCAGGTCCGGGGCCGCCGCCACCAGAATCTTGTCGAAGGGGGCATGCTCCGGCCAGCCTTTGGACCCGTCGCCCACGAGAAACTCCACGTTGATGGATCCCTGTTCGGTAACGCGCCGGCGTGCCCCGTCGGAGAGTTCTTCGAGTATCTCGACCGTGTAGACGCGCTCAGCCAGCTTTGCCAGTATGGCGGCCTGATAACCAAGCCCGGTGCCGACATCCAGGACACGATCCTCTGCCTGCACATCCAGGAGATCCGTCATCAGTGCGACGATGAAGGGTTGCGATATCGTTTTCTCGTAACCGATTGGCAGCGGAGAATCACAGTAGGCGTAGGCGCGCATTTCGGCAGGGACGAACTCGTGACGCGGCACCGTGTTCATCGCATCCAGGACGGCCTCACTCAAGACGCCCTTCCCCGTCTCGTGGCCCGCCAGCTGGGCGTGGCGCGCAATCTGCTCCACCATCTCGCGGCGAAGCTCGGAGTATTGCGACACGATGGATTCGTTCGTACTCATTAAATACAGGGAGTTGATTTTCGATGAGTTGGTGGGTGAATTCGCCCCGGAGTCCGACGGATGACGGCAACGTCAGAACATACTAACCCGGGGCCCGCGCTCGAATCCACCAGCATGCTGGTGACGGTGCGCTCGGTGTTCTCGCTGTTGCTGAGCTACGGTTTGCTGCTTCTCGCCAACGGCATGTTCGGCACGCTGCTCGGCGTGCGCAGCCAGATCGAAGGCTTCAGCACGCAGATCGTCGGACTGGTCATGGCGGCGTACTTCCTGGGATTGTTGCAGGGCGCGCTCCGTGCCGGGAACATCGTATCCGCGGTGGGACACATCCGCGCGTTCGCCGCCTTCGCGTCCATCATGTCAGTGACCGCGCTGATGCACGTGATCGTCGTGGACCAGATCGTATGGTGCGTCCTGCGTTTCGTGTCCGGCTTCTGCATGGCCGGCATGATCCTCGTGACCGAGAGCTGGTTGAATGCCCGTTGCACGAAGCGCACCCGCGGGCAGGTGATGGCGCTCTACATGATCACCAACTACTTCGCCGCCGGCTGTGGCCAGTTTCTCCTGACGGTCGCGGACCCGGCCCGATTCCAGCTGTTCAGCATCGCTTCGATCATCTTCTCTCTCGCGCTCGTGCCGGTGCTGCTGACCCAGGCTACCGCGCCGAAACCTCCCCAGAGGGATCCCCTCAACCTGCGTGAGCTCTGGCGCACCTCGCCGTTGGGCTTGATGGGATCGTTCTGCGCCGGCATGGTGAATGCGAGCTTCTACAGCCTTGCGCCTGTGTTCGCGCTCGGGCTCGGCCTCGGCGTGCGCGGCACCTCGATATTCATGGCGTCCGTCATCTTCGGCGGGTTGCTGTTGCAGTATCCGGTCGGCCGGCTCTCCGATCGTATCGATCGGCGGGTCGTGTTGAGCATGGTGACGTTGGCAACGGCTGCCGCATGTGTCGCCATCGTCCTGGTGTTCGAGTGGAATCCGGCATGGATTTACGCCCCCGCCGTTATTTACGGCGGACTTTCGTTCACGGTCTACTCGCTGTGCGCCGCCCACGCGAACGATTTCGCGCCGGTGGAGAAGCTCGTGCAGACCGCGAGCGGTCTCCTGACCGCCTACGGATTCGGCGCGTTCCTCGGACCCATCGTGGCGGCCGCCTTCATGGGCTGGATCGGACCGGAAGGGCTGTTCGTGATGAGCGCGTTCGTGTCCGCGTTCCTCGGCAGTTTTGCCATCTACCGCATGCGGCGCCGCGCGGTCCCGGACAAGGAGGATCGTTCACGTACGATCAGCATGCCCGGGGGACAGTTTACGTCGGGAGAGATGTACTCGAGCATGCGTAATGCCATGGATAGGGATCTTGCGAGTATGAGCGGGGCGCGGCGACGCTGACGGTGTCCCGTCAGCCCTGGGCGGGGAGGTAGTCGTCGGACCACTGGAGCATGACGTTGAAGCTTATGCTGAGGCGCGGCTCCTTCGAGAGATTGGGGTGCACGAAGTGGTTCACGAAGGCCGGCCACAACAGGATCATTCCCGGTTCCGGCTGCACCGTGTACTCCGGCTCGATGTAGGGGTCGCCCTTGATGGCGGTCATGTTGGCGCAGGCCCGGGGGTCGTAGAGCGTCAGTTGGCCGGGCCTGACGTCGTTGCGCGTCTCGAGCTTCTCCCTGCTCGTCGGCACCCGCACGTAGTACGTCCCGCTGAGATATGCGTGAGGGTGGTTGTGGTAATCGTGGTAGTCGCCGAAACGATTCACGTTGGCCCACGCCTGCATCGACCAGCGGATGTCGTAGTCCATCCCCAGGTGCTGGAAGTAGTCGCGGACGGTCACGTTGGCGCATTCCCTGGCCCACGCGGCGGCGGGGTGTTCCATGGTGAACAGATTGTCGCTGCGATAGTCGGTGGTGAGATCGCGGTGCTTGCGGTCCAGCTCCTCGATGAGCTGCGCGAGCCCCTCGTTGGCCGCCTCGGTGTCCGGGAGCACCCGCTTGAGGAGCATCGTGGGCCACAGGCTCACGAAGCCGTTTCCCGATTCCTGCACGTGTTTCATGATGCCTGCCGGTGAGAACGTCGGTCCGCGAATTCTACACCCTCACAAACGTTGACGTAGGCTCTTCGCTCGTTGTATGTGTATCGGGCCGAGTCGATCAGCGTTCGATGAGAGGCCCAGACCCATGTATGCGAGACGACCCGAGTTTAGCTACGGAACCAATTACGCCCCCCTGTTGCTCGCAGTGTTGTTCATCGCCTTGGCGGCGCTCTCCGGCTGCGCATCGCCGGCGACGTTTCAGCCATCGACCGGTGGGCAGACCTTCCCGCCATACGAGGGTGAGGTGCGTGTGCTGGAGAATCTCCCGCCTTCCGATCAGTACACACGCGTCGGCATCGTGAAGGTCGACGGCGTCCTGCTCACGAAGGAGGCGGAGATGGTCGCGAAGATCAAAGACAAGGCGGCGGACAAGGGCGCCAACGCGGTCGTCATGCAGTCGGCGATGAAAGTAACCAAGAACTCAGATGGCAGCACGACCCGACGGCTTGCTGCCTGGGCGATACGCCTGAATCGTTAGCCGGGCTACTTGGTCTTGCAGGCCTTGTTGATGGCGTTGTGCGCCGCGCTGAATCCGCCGAGGGAGTAGGTGTCCCGGGTATCGGTGCCGCGGCTCGAAGTCCCTTCCATGATCATCTTCCGTCCGGCGCGCATGGCCTTCACCATGCGTGCATCGTCCTTCGCATCTTTGCTCCAGGCGGTGCTGCCGCTGGTAGACAGGGTGTACCCCTTGCCGTCGATGGTGACGCGAACATCGCTCGACTCCTTGAACGTGTATCCCCCCTCGAAGCTCACCTTGTTCATCTCCCGGCCCTTCGGCCGGTGGGTGACGAAGACGAAGATCTCGCCGCGCTTCTTGTAGTCGCCTTCGGCCTTCTCGGGCTGACTCCACATCATGCACACGGGGCTATCATCGTCGGTAAAGCTCATGGCGCTCCAGACCTTGAAGGTTCCGAGCTGCTTCTCCGCGGCGAGGGCCGTGGCGGTGACGGCGACGCCGGCGGCCAGCGCCAGCAGGAGCCGGCGAACGGCGCCGCGGCCGGAGTGGGCAGTCCTGGGTGGTTTCATGGTCATCGGTGGCAGGCCGAGGATGCTGAGCTCAGGGACAGAAGATTAACAGAATCCGCTGGCGCGGTGGGCATGTCCCGGAGGCCTTCGGGGAGGCCCGGTTCCGGGTCCGCGGGCCTGGTGTATGATGACTCGGTCGCTGGCCCCCCGGACCGCGGAGCACGGGTCAGGCAGCGGCGGAGGAGGAATCGTGCGGGTTCTCGCTAACGATCTGCACACGAATTGCCAGTTCTCGGGGCCCGAGGAGGGCCCTCTGGTGGTGCTCAGTCACTCGTTGGCATCCAGCGGCATCATGTGGGAGCAGCAGATGCCGGCGCTGGTGGACGGCTATCGGGTGCTGCGCTACGACACGAGGGGCCACGGCGGCAGCGATGCTCCGGCGGGACCCTACTCCCTGGACGACCTTGGCGACGACATCGTCGCCCTGCTGGATGCCCTCGAGCTCGAGCGGGTGCATTGGGTGGGGATCTCGATGGGCGGGATCATCGGTCAGAATCTGGCCCTGCGCCATCCCCGGCGGCTGGCCTCCCTGGTGCTCTGCGACACCACCAGCAGGATCCCGGAGCCGGCGCGGTCCATGTGGGATGAGCGCATCGCCATCGCGGAGAAGAACGGCATGAAGCCGCTGTGCGAGGACACGATGGAACGGTGGTTTACGCCACCCTTTCTCGCGGACGACGGCCCCGATCTGCACACGATCCGGGCGCAGTTCCTCTCCACGCCGACCTCGGGCTACGTGGGTTGCTGCCAGGCCATACGGGATCTCGACTACACTGACAGACTCTCCGGCATCGCGCTGCCCGTGCAGTTGATCGTCGGCGCCGACGACCCGTCGACGCCGCCCGCTGCCTCGCGGGTCATCCAGCAACACATCGCCGGCGCCGCGTTGACCGTAATCGACGACGCGTCCCATCTCTGCAACGTGGAGCAGCCCGAGGCCTTCAACAGCGCGTTGCTGGGTTTTCTGGAAGCGGTGTGACGGACAAGCGTTCCCGACCCGGCGATGCCCCGGCGTTGAAGCCGGAGGAGTTCGGCGTGGCGTTCCAGCTGGCTCTGGATGCCGGGCAGAACCCCGATAATGCGAGCGCATCGTCGCCCCCATCGTCACCTTGGGAGCGGGCAAGCCTCGCTCTCGAGCGCCACTTTGCGGGCCACGCGGACAAGTTCGTGAGCGCCGAGCAGCGATTCCGCGCGCTCATGGATCTCTATACTCGCGACGCGCTCGCCGACTGGGTGCGAGGTGTCGGTGCCTCGTCGCCGCGCACCGAGATACATCCGGCGGTGCTCGACGTCGCGAGCCGCGCGCGCCTGGCCAGCAACGGCAAGTTTCCCGTGCGCAAGTTCCTCGAAGAAGTCACGGAAACGGCGCAGAGGCATTACTCCGATCTCGACGAGTGGCCGTTGGGGGAGAACGACTCGGACTGAGTATCCCCCCGCCGGGGGTGCTCAATGGCGCGTTGGCTGGATCTCGTGCTGGTCTTCGACGAAAATCTGCGCCACGTCCACGGCGTCGAATTCGAATTGCGCGTTGCAGAACTCGCAGTTGACGCTCACACGCTCGCGTTCCTCGATGAGCGCATCGAGATCTTCTCGGCCCAGCGCGCGCAGGACTTCCGCGACTTTCTCCCGGGAACAGCTGCACAGGAAGCGCCAGTTGTCGCCCCGGTACAGACGCACGGCGCGATCGCCGTTGATACGCGCCAGCAGATCCGGGACGGCCAGCTCCAGTAGATCCGCCGGGTCGATGGATTCGGCGTGCTCTACGGTCTGTCGCCAGGCGTCCCCGGATGCATCCTCTGGCGCATCCTCGACGTCGTGCAGATCGGCATCGTCCGGGTCTTGCTCGGGGACGCGCTGCAGCAACAGCCCCGCTACCCTGTCCTCGCCCACCGCCAGCCACAGCCGCGTCGGCAGCTGCTCCGAGTGGCTGAAGTAACCGCGCAGAGACTGGGTCAGCCCATTTCCCTGCAGGTCGACGATTCCCTGGTAGCGCTCCCGGCCTGCGCCGGGATCGATAGTTATGGCGAGCCGCCCGTTGCCGAGGAGCTCCGGCAGGAGATCGCCCTCGAGCTCACCCTTCCAGCGGGCGAGTCCCCGCAGCGTGCCGTTGGCCGTGGCTTCTGCGACGAGCAGGCGCAGCCCGCCGTCGCCGCTCGCCTGGATGCGGAGCGAGCCATCGAACTTTATCGTCGCGGAGAGAAGGGCGGCCGCCGAAACCGCTTCACCCAACAGGGTGCGCACGACCGGTGGGTAGTCGTGACGGCGGCTGAGCTCGCGCCAGGATTCGTCCAGGTAGACCAGCTGACCGCGCACGTTGCAGCCCTCGACGACGAAACGGTAGAGGCTGTCATTGCGGGGCTTCATCAAAAGGACCGGCGCCGCGGCGAGGTGCCGCGCCTGCGATACTACACCTCAGGTGTAGCTGAATAGAAATTCCTGCATCTCTCCCCCGAGAAGAAAGGAGTGGAGCAGACGAAAGCCGGGCATCATGCTCTCCAACGCGGTCGGCGACAAACGCGGGTTCGAGATCGTCCCGTTCGATAAGTCGCGGTTGTAGTGAATCCGCCCTCGGCGCGTCATGGTGATGCGCGTCGGTTGGCTCGGAATCATCGCGACCGTGGGCACGGTCAAGAACAGGAGCGTGCCGGCGCGGCAGCAACGGGAGATTCGCGCCATCAGGGCTTCGATGGTCGCGCGATCCAGGTAGCTGAAGAGATCCCAGCCGAGGACCAGATCGAATCGGGCCCCATCGTCGTGACTCAGTATGTCGGCGATGTCCGGTCCCGCTTCGTCATCCTGCGTGCGCAGAGATTTTCTCGCTTCCAGTGGCGCGATGTAGAAGCGGCGCAGGTCCTCGACATAGAACTTGCAGGCGTTGTCGGAGAAGAACGCCACGTTGTCCCTGGTGGGCGCACCGAGATCCAGGACCTGGCATTTGCCAGGTCCGATGAATCGCTGGGCGAGGATGCCGACGCTGGGCGAATTGAACTCCAGGTCCGTCGGGCGTTCTTCCTCGAGAACCTCGCTGCTGGTGGCCAGGGCCATAATGGACGCGACCGCTATTGGCCTGGAGCTTTGCCGAGTCCTCCGCCCGAGGACCCGTCGGCGCTGCCGCCCGCCGCGGACTTGATGTCGGCGATCTTCTCGCTCCTGCCGGAGCCTCCGGAAGCGCGGGAGTTGCTCGGCTCTACGTCCATGTCGATGGAGCCCTTGAACTTACAGCCGTCCTCCAGCGTCACCCGTGGCGCCACGATGTTGCCGCGTACGTTCCCGGAACTCTGCACCACGATCTGCTCGTCACCCTTGAGGTCGCCTTCCACCCGCCCTTCGACGAAGATGGCGCGGGCATTCACGGTCGCGTTAATCTGACCTTCTTTGCCGATAGTCAGTACGTTGTCGGCGAGGCTGACAGTGCCTTCCACGCGACCCTCTATGCGGACGTCCTCGTTACCGGTCACGTCGCCGCTGATCTGGATGGAAGGTCCTATGGTCGCCGCCGTGCGGCTGCGTGTCTTCGGGACCATGCTCTGCTCGGTGTTGTGCATCATCGGCTCGGTTCGGCCGTCATCGGGCTCGGGCTTTTTGAACATTGTGATTCCTCCAGGTGGGCAGAAAATGGCCGTGATCCGCCCCCCGATTTTTTCGTGATCCACCGCCCGGCCGTTCGTCATCTTCCGCTCCATGCGGAGAGTGTCGGACTGGCCCCGCGACCGCCCCTGGCTGAAGGGTGGGCGACCGGGTGGGCGGCAATGTGCTCAGGCAAAGCAATTATAGGCGCTCTCCGGGCGATTGACCCGGCTTGGCCGGGCGAATCCTCGCCAACGGTGGCGAAGCGGGGCGCCACCCCGGAGAAGCGGGACTTTCCGCTCCCGGGCCAGGCGATGGATAATGACCCGCGCTCCCGGCAGGGGGCCGGAGACCCGACCATGCAGCTGACTCTCTACACCCGCCGGGACTGCCACCTCTGCGCCGAGATGCGCCGGGAGCTCTACGGCCTCGAGGAAGGGCAGGGCTTCAGCGTGGAGTCCGTGGACATCGATGGGGACCCGGATCTGGTGGAACGCTACGGTCACAAGGTGCCCGTGCTCGTGGGCGGAGGCGAGGAGATATGTCACTATTTTCTGGACGAGCCCCAGCTGCTCGAGTACCTGAGCCGATCACGATGAACGACATCGACGACCCCACCCTGCGCGAGGCCTCCGTCTACGAGCGCATCTACGCTATCGCCGGCCAGATCCCTGCCGGCCGGCTCGCGAGCTACGGCCAGATCGCCGCCATCGAGGGCCGCTGCACGCCGCGCATGGTCGGCTACGCCATGGCCGCCGTGGGGAACCGCCGGGTGCCCTGGCAGCGGGTCATCAACAGCCGCGGCAGCGTCAGCGAGCGCCGCCAGGGGGGTGGCACCAGCCGCCAGCGCCGCCTCCTGGAGAGCGAAGGGGTGGTCTTCGACGGGCGGGGCCGGGTGGACTTCGCCCTGTTCGGCTGGTCCGGGCCCGACTGGGAGTGGCTCGACGCGAACGGCTTCTACCCGGCGCCGACCCCGGGCAGCCAGGGGGGCCGCCGCCGGTGAGCGGCCCCGGGGGAGAGCTCCACATCCGCGACGCGGCCGAGAACGATCTCGCCGCGGTACACGCCATCAACGAGTCGGAGGTTCCCCACGTCAACAGCATCAGCGTGGACCGCTTCCGCAGATTCCTGGACGAGGCGGTCTACTTCAAGATTGCCGAGATCGAGACCGGGCTCGCGGGCTATCTCGTCGCTTTCGACGCGCCGGCGACCTACGAGAGCCTCAACTTCCGCTGGTTCCAGAAACACTACCCGGACTTCATCTACGTCGACCGCATCGCGGTCGGCGCCCACGCCCGCCGCCGCGGCGTCGCGAGCACTCTCTACCGGGATCTCTTTCCGTTCGCGCGTGCCCGGGCCCGGCTCCTCACCTGCGAGGTGAACACCCGCCCCATGAATGCCGATTCGATCGCGTTTCACGAGAGCTTCGGGTTCCGGGAGGTCGGCACCCAGGAGACGGACGGCGGGGCGAAGACCGTATCGCTGATGGCCGTCGAGCTCGCGCCGGCGGATTGAGTACCCATGTCGATACGCTGCGTAACCTTCGACCTCGACGACACCCTTTGGGAGTGCGAACCGCTGCTGATGGCGGCCGAGGAAGCGTTCTACGATTGGATCGACGCGCATTATCCCCGCATCACCGAGCGCCACTCGACTGCGAGTCTCGTCACTCACCGGCGCGAGTTTTTCGCCCGGTATCCGGAGATGGGTCACGACTTCACCTATCTGCGCCGGCGTTGGCTGCTTCACCTGGGGGAGACATTCGAATACGGCGCCGAGCTCGTGGAGCCGGGGTTCCGTGTGTTCTGGGAGCATCGAAACGCGGTGACGCTCTTCGACGGCGCCCATGCGCTGCTCGACGGTATGCGGGATCGCTTCTCGGTGGGCGCTATCACCAACGGCAACGCGGACGTGCATCATATCGGCATCGGCCACTACTTCGACTTCGTCATCACCGCCGCGGAGGCGGGGGCGGCAAAGCCGAAACCGGAGATCTTCCACGCGGCGCTGAACGCCGCCGGCGTCGAGGCGTCCCACACCGTGCACGTGGGTGATGATCCCGAGCGCGACATGCGTGGTGCGATGGCGGTCGGCATGCGCACCGTGTGGGTCAACGTGAGCGCCGAGCCGTGGCCGGGCGGCCCGGCACCGGACGCGGAGATCCGCACCATCGAAGAGTTGCAGCCCGTGCTCGACGGGTGGCCGGAACTCTGACGCTCTGATCGACCTGCCGGGCTTCCGGCCTACCCGCGCTAGGAATTCCCCCACGCACCATCGCGCCGCCGCAAACCGGCACCCGGGTCGCTCGCCTACGCCGCTCTCTGGTCCTGCCGTGTCCGGGTTCCTATGCTCGAGTCGCGCGAGAGCGTACGCCAACGCAATGGATGGATGACAGATCAACCGAAAAGGAGATTCCCATGATTAGCCTCCGTCACCTTATTCCCTGTGTCGTTCTGCTGATGGCCGCCAACCTGCACGCCGGCGAGCCCGTCGACATCAATACCGCGAACGCCGAGGCCCTGGCCGAGGCCATCACCGGCGTCGGTATCAAGAAGGCCCGAGATATCGTCACCTACCGTCAGAAGAACGGGCCCTTCGAGTCCGTGGACGAGCTGGTCGAGGTAAGCGGGATCGGCATGCAGACGGTCGAAGGGAGCCGGAAGAACCTCACGGTGAAGAACGGCGACTGAAGCGGACGACGATGCCTCTCTCCCTCACGGGGGAGAGGCATTCACTCCGTGTCTTCGTCCAGGCGCTGCCCCAGTTGCGCCAATCGTTCGGGGGTCCCCACGTCCCACCATTCGCCGGTGAACTGCTGGCCGGAAACCCGTTCCTCGTCGATGGCATGGTAGAGGATCGGCGCGAGGGGAAAGCGCCCCTGCTCGAGACTGGAGAAAAGCTCCGGGCGATACACGCCGATGCCGCTGAATGTGAGTCGCTGCCCGTCGCCGGTGCCGACCCGGGTGCCCTCGAGGGTGAAGTCACCATCGGGGTGGTGGGGGGGATTCTCCACCAGGACCAGATGCGCGAGGGTCTCCAGGGCGTCGGGAAGGATCCCGAAAGGGAAGTCGGTCCAGATGTCCGCGTTCACGGCCATGAAGGGATCACTTCCGAGCAGGGGCAGCGCGTGGCGGATGCCGCCGCCGGTCTCCAGCGCCCGCCCGCCCTCGGGCGAATATGCGATGCTCGCCCCCAGTTCGCCGCCGTCACCCAGCCTCTCTTCGATCATCGCACCGTGCCAGGCGTGGTTGATGACGAACTCGCGAAAACCCTCCGCCACCAGGGACTCGATCAGGTGCACGATGAGAGGCTCGCCGCCGACCGGGAGCAGGGGCTTCGGGGTCTCATCGGTGAGCGGCCGCATGCGCTCGCCGCGGCCGGCGGCCAGAAGCATGACCTTCACGCTTTCGCTCCTCCGTCGTTGCCCAGTCGTCGTAGCGTCCGCTGCTGGGACAGAGCCGAGACGTCCAGCTCCTCGAGCAGGTCGCCGAGCGCGGCCAGCTCCGGTTGGCGCTCACACTCGCCCCGAAGGTAGCGAAGGGTGAGGGGTATGTCCTGCAGATAGTCGGGCTTGGCGTCGCGATAGTAAAGGCGGCAGAAGATGCCGGCTATCTTGAGATGCCGCTGCGCGCCCACCAGGTCGACGTCGCGAAGAAATGCGGTGGCGTCCGTGCTCACGGGGATTCCGCTTGCGAGCGCGTCGCGGTGATAGGCATGCAGCCACGCTTCCACCCTGTCTACCGGCCACTCGATGTACACGTCACGCATCAGGCTGACGACATCGTAAACTGCCGGCCCCGCCACCGCGTCCTGAAAGTCCAGCACGCCCGGGTTGCGATCGTCTGTACGCATCAGGTTGCGCGAGTGGTAGTCGCGGTGCACGAAGACCCTGTCCTGCTCGACGAAGTGCGCGGCGAGAAATTCGAAGCTCGAGGAGAGGATCTCGCCGGTCCGGCCGGATCGATCGACGCCGAGGTGCCGATCCAGGAACCAGTCCGCGAACAGTGAGAGCTCGGTCATGACGAGGGAACGGTCGTATGCCGGCACGGCGTCGGCGGGAATCCGCGACTGCATGGCGAGTAGCGACGCGAACGCGTCTCCGTAGAGGGCGGAGGCGCTGTCGGCGTTCAACTCGTCCATGTAACAGCGTGTCCCGAGATCCTCGATGAGCAGGAACCCGGCGTCGGGATCCTGCTCGAGTATCGCGGGAACGTGGACACGAGCTTGCGCGAGCAAGCCGCTGACGGCGATGAACGGACGGCAGTCTTCTTTCTCGGGCGGCGCATCCATGAGTATCAACGACGCTTGCGCCGCAGGCACTCGATAGTAACGGCGGAAGCTCGCATCCGTGGATGCCGGCTGCAGATCCACATCCCGTACCCCGAGTACGTCCTGGACCCACCGCCGGGCCCGATCGAGGCGTTCCATCATGTCGTCGCTTCTAGATTGCAGTGCATATCCAGCTTAGCACGCGATCTGAAACAATTTTCGCGGGCCTTGGATTTCGCTACCATGCAGTGCACGGGGGGAATACGAAGCGTCCTTCCCCGGTCGAAGTTACCGATTGCCATGGAGCATATTCACCGGTGCCACTACTCGCGGTCATCGTCGGACTTCTGCTGCTCGTATGGGGTTCCGATCGATTCGTGTTCGGGGCATCGGCGACGGCGCGAAATCTGGGTGTGTCGCCGCTCGTCATCGGCATGACCATCGTCGGGGTGGGAACGTCGGCGCCGGAGCTGCTGGTCTCGGCGACTGCGGCCCTGGGCGGGAATCCGGGCGTAGCCATCGGTAACGCGCTCGGTTCCAACATCGCCAACATCGGCCTGGTGGTCGGCGTAACCGCGCTGATCCATAGCGTGCGGGTACGGAGCAAGATTTTCCGCGCCGAGTTTCCTCTCATGTTCGGCGTTATGGGGCTTTCGTGGTACCTGCTGAGCGATGGATTCCTCGGCCGGCGCGAAGGCGTGATCCTGGCCGCCGCGTTCGTCGTTCTGCTCTTCTTCATGGTTCTCATCGCGCTCCGGGCCCGGCGAAGCGACCCTCTGCAGCGGGAGTTCGCGAAGGATATCCCGGTGGATGTCGGCACCGCCGTCGCGATCCTGTGGTTCATCGTCGGCCTGGTCGTGCTGCTCCTGGGCGCGCGATGCATCGTCTGGGGGGCGGTCAGCATCGCCCGCAGCTTCGGGGTCAGCGACCTTCTCATCGGTCTCACGGTGATCGCCGTCGGTACCAGCCTTCCCGAGCTGGCCGCCTCCGTGACCAGCATCCTCAAGAACGAGCCCGACATTGCGGTGGGCAATGTGATCGGGTCAAATATGTTCAATCTACTGCCGGTACTGGCCATTCCCGGCCTGATCGCGCCCACCGCGGTACCGCCGGAGGCGCTCCAGCGGGACTTTCCCGTCATGCTGACGTTGGGCGTCGCGCTGGCGGTCATGGCCTGGGGCTTTCGCGGGTCCGGGCGCATCGCTCGGTGGGAGGGCGGGGTGCTGGTGCTTGCCTTCGTCGGCTACCAGGGCCTGCTCTACGTGTCCGCGCGTTGAGGGCCGTTGCCGGTGGGACGCCGGCTCCATCCACGCCAAGGGACTAAGCTATTGAAAAGCCTCGCCTCGGCCACAATCTGAGAGGCCATACCGGGCCGCATCGGTCCACATCGGACCAGGGCCGCGGCAGACAGGCAACAGGACAAGCAGCGGAGCGATACATGGCTCTCAAGCAGGTTAGCAACACGGGCCCGCGCGGCGCGGGCGACGAGGCGGTGGACGGCGCCATGGGCTCCGAGTCCAGTCTGTGCGCGTCCGGTATCGCCGTCATCGAGACCGAGGCCCGGGCGCTCGCCTCCCTGGCGAAGCGGGTGGACCACGGCTTTGCCGAGGCCTGCCGCCTCATGCTTCGATGCGAGGGCCGCGTGGTCGTGACCGGAATGGGCAAGTCCGGCCACGTCGGACGCAAGATCGCGGCGACGCTCGCGAGCGCGGGCACGCCTTCGTTCTTCATGCACCCGGGGGAGGCGAGCCACGGCGATCTCGGCATGCTGACCGGGCATGACGTCGTGCTGGCCATCTCCAACTCCGGCGGCACCAGCGAGATCGTCACTATCCTGCCCCTCATCAAGCGCCTCGGCGTGCCCTTGATCACGCTGACCGGCGACGAGCAGTCACGCATGGCCGAGGTGTCCGACGTCAATATCGACATAGGCGTCGAGAAGGAGGCCTGTCCGCTCGGTCTCGCGCCGACGGCAAGCACCACCGCGACCCTCGCCATGGGGGACGCACTCGCCATCGCGCTACTCGAGGCGCGCGGATTCAGCGCCGAGGATTTCGCCCGATCCCATCCGGGTGGCCGGCTCGGACGGCGTCTGCTGCTGCACGTCAGCGACATCATGCATACCGGCGACGCCATGCCGACGGTCTCTCTCGACGTGCCCGTCTCGAACGCGCTGATGGAGATGACGCGGACGGGCCTCGGAACCGCCGCAATCGTGGATGCCGACTCGAGAGTGCTCGGGATCTACACCGACGGCGATCTGCGCCGCACCCTCGACCGCAAGGTGGACGTGAACACGGCGACGATCTCCGAAGTCATGACGGCCGAGTGTGTCACCGCCCAACCGAACATGCTGGCAGCCGAGGGACTCAAGATCATGGAGGATCGGGAGATCAACTCACTGCTCGTGGTCGACGAGGAGCGCCGACTCGTCGGCGTGCTGACCATGCACGACCTCCTGCGCGCCGGGGTGATCTGATTGGCTACGCCGGCGCCGGAAGTCCTATCCCGGGCCTCCCGGGTAAAGCTGGTGGTCTTCGACGTCGACGGCGTGCTGACCGACGGCCGATTGCTGATAGGTGACAACGGCGTCGAGTACAAGGCGTTCCATTCCCGCGACGGCCATGGCATGAAGATGCTCGCGCGCACTGGTGTCGAGCTCGCCATCATCACCGGACGGCGTTCGCAGCTCGTTGCCGAGCGCATGGCATCGCTCGGCATCTCCCATGTGCACCAGGGCCACGCAGCCAAGCTCCCGGTGTTCGAGAAGCTCCTCGGCGACCTCGAACTCGACGAGGAGCAGGCTGCCTACGTCGGAGACGACGTCGTGGACCTCGGCATCATGGCGCGGGCCGGCCTCGCGGTGGCAGTGGCGAATGCGCACCCACTCGTCCTCGAGACGGCCCATTGGCACACCGCGAGCGATGGCGGGCGGGGTGCTGCCCGTGAGGTCTGCGACATGATTATGGGCGCCCAGGGAACCCTCGAGGGCGTGCATCGTGACTACCTGACCGGAAAGGTCTGACCGATGGCGGAGGTGGCCTCCCCTTCTCGTATCGAGGGCGGATCCCCGCCCCGCGGCAAATCCCGCCTGGCCTCCGCCGCGGGCACCTGGCTGCCCGCCGTTGCGCTGGTGGTCCTCGCCGTCGCGAGCTCGTTGTGGCTCGCGAGCCTCAGCACCACGAGCGCGGAGATCAAGCGTTTCGAGGGCCGTGCCCCGGACCTCACGATGGAGGAGTTCGAGGTGACGAGCATGGGCGAGGACGGGCGTCCGCTGCGCCGGCTGTCGGCGGCCTACATGGCACACTTCGCCGACACCGAGACCAAGGAGCTCACCCATCCACACCTGGTGGTCTATCAGGAAGAGGCCGAACCCTGGCACGTCTCCTCGGAGCGAGGCTGGGTATCCGCCGACAACGATGTCCTCATGTTGCTCGGGAAGGTCAACATCTGGCGTAATAGGCCCGATGGAAAGCCCGAGGTCCACATCGAGACGGAAGACCTCAAGGTTCTGCCCCGGGAGGAGTTCGCCGAGACGGAGCTGCCAGTGAGCATCAGCACACCGGAGTCGTTCACCCGCGGTACGGGCATGCGGGCGTACCTGGGGGAAAGCCGCGTGCAGTTGCTTTCCAAGGTCAGGACGAAGATCGAGCCCATAGAGCGTTGAAGAGCGAAAGCATAAGATGTTCCCGCGAATAGCGAGCGTGCTCGCGGCGGCCCTGGTCATCGGCGCGACGTCCGGTGCGGCGCACGCACTGTCGACCGATCGAGACGAGCCCATCCTGATCGAGGCCCGCTCCGCCGAAGCGGACAACAAGGCCCAGGTCACTATCTATCGAGGCGATGTCGTGATAACCCAGGGGACGCTGCGGATCACTGGTGATACGGTCTGGATTCACTACAGCGACTCGAACACCATAACGAAAGCGATCTCCGTGGGCACGCCGGCAAAGTTCCGCCAGCTCCCCGACGGCAAGGAAGACTACATGACCGCGGACGCCGAACGAATGGAGTACATCGCCGATCAGGACATGATTCATCTGATCGGCAACGCGCGCTATGGGGAGGGCGCCGACAAGATCACCGCACCGCGCATCGACTACGATTCCCGCCTGGGCCAGGCCAAAGCCGGCCCGAAAGCCGCGGGCGACGAGTCGGGTAAGGTCAGGATCACGATCACCCCGAAGAAGAAATGACCGCGCCGGCCTGCTCCCGCACCCGGCGCAACGCGCGATGAGCGTTCTCAGCGCGCGCAGCCTCGCCAAGCGTTACGGATCCCGCACGGTCGTTAACGATGTCAGTCTGAGCGTGCGCAGTGGAGAGGTCGTGGGCTTGCTCGGACCGAACGGGGCCGGCAAGACCACGAGCTTCTACATGATCATCGGCCTGATCATGAGCGACGCCGGCGCCATCCACCTGGATTCGCAGGATCTGACCCGCGATCCCATGCATACACGGGCCCGTCTCGGGCTCGGTTATCTCCCCCAGGAGCCATCGGTCTTCCGGCATCTCAGTGTGGAAGAGAACATCCTCGGGATACTCGAGGTCCAGCCGGGGCTCGAGCCCACGGAGCGGCGCAAGCGTCTGGAGGAGCTGCTGGAAGAGCTGCACGTCGGACACCTTCGGCGCAACCGCGGGGACAGCCTGTCCGGCGGCGAGAGGCGCCGGGTGGAGATAGCCCGGGCACTCGCGTCGGAGCCCAGTTTCGTGCTTCTCGACGAGCCTTTCGCGGGGGTGGACCCCATCTCCATCATCGATATCAAGAGAATTATCAGTTACTTGAGCGAGCGCAATATCGGCATTCTCATTACTGACCACAATGTGCGCGAAACCCTGGACATATGCGACAGAGCGTATATCGTGAGCGAAGGGCGCATCATTGCCG
>CBDTYP010000024.1:0-18632 GCA_965364645.1 uncultured Gammaproteobacteria bacterium
CGAGCCAGGGCGGTAATTTTGCGGCAATCGGCGGCGCATCGCTATCGGGTCAGGGCACGCGATAGAACTGGACGTAGAATCTGGCGTCCGGCGAGGGCGCGATCGCGTGTCGAATCGCCGGCGTGATGATTCCCGGACAACCGGGGGTGAGCTGGTACTCCCGGATCGCCGGCTCCAACACCCGGTAGAGGAGGCGGCCTTCCAACAATACGATCTCGCCCCAGGTGCCCGGCTTCGTGCGGTGACTCTCGAGCAGGCCCCGGGGCGTCGACTCCTTGTCGAACTCGGGTGTCCGCTTATAGGGCACGGCGTCGCGGGGCAGCTCGTCCATCCGTCAGGGATCGTCCCGGTATCGCGCCAGGCGCTGCTCCAGGGTGCCCGTGTGCAGCTCGAAGAGGTGCTTGTCGTGGTCGTAGAAGTAGAGTGAGCGGCCCTCGCCCTCTACCCTGCTCCGGCTCTCCCGCACCTCCACGCCAGTCGACCGAACCCGTTCCGAGTAGGCGTCGAACTCGTCGTCGGGGATCTTGAAGGCGACATGATTGTAGGTCTTCTCCGCCAGGGGATCGCCCTCCATGATCGCGACCCATACGCCGCCGATCAGAAAGAACTTCTCCCGCGATATCGAGAAGGTCGCGTCGCCGCTCGAATAGACCTCCTCGGCCCCGAACACCGTCGTCAGGAACGCGGCCATCTGCTCGAGGTCCCGAACGATGAACGTGACGTGACTGATTCCCTCGATCATGCGCGTTACCTCGTATGCGACCCGGTCAGAGCTCCGACTCCTCGGCGTACGAGGAGGACGTCCGCGGCACCGGGAGGTTGGCGTCACGCATTTCCTGCGCTCCTTGCGAGGATTCTGTCCAGGTGATTCGCGAAGGACTTCCGATCGTTCTGATTGAGAGCTGGCGGACCGCCCGTATCGACGCCGCTGGCCCGCATGGTATCGAGAAAGTCCCGCATGTTGAGCCGCGCCTTGATGTCCTCGGAGGTATACAGCTCACCCCGTGGATTCAGGGCGAGCGCACCTTTCTCGATAACCTCCGCCGCCAGGGGAATGTCGGCCGTCACTACGAGATCGCCGTCGGCCACCCGTTCCACGATCTCGTTGTCGGCGACGTCGAAGCCCTTGGGTACCTGGAGCGTCCGGATGAATCGTGAGGTGGGAACCTTGACGGGTTGATTGGCGACCAGGGTTGTCTCCACCCCGGTACGCTCCGCCGCCCGGAACAGGATCTCCTTGATCACGACGGGGCACGCATCGGCATCCACCCAAATCTTCATTCGATCGAATCTCTGTCGGTCACGGAAGCTACAATGGACAAACTGGCGCGGTCGTGCTCGCCTGGTACTCGCCGATCAGCCTTTCCGCTCGATCACGTTCGTCACCGGTGAGCGCCTGGTACTTGCGATCGTAACTCCATCCGTATCCCCAACGATACCAGTTGTAGAAGTAGGGGCTCCCGCCGACCCTCACGCCTTCGTACATGAGTGTCGCCAGCGCCGCGTTTCCCGTGTTCGTCTGGACGCAGTCTTTCAACTTCGCATCGGCATTGGCGCGCTCGTCCGCGGTGCCGCCCCGCCAGTAGGCGAGATCATGCTCGAAGCAGCAGGAGCACCAGTCCGCCTTGTCGATGAGCGACGAATCCGGGAAGAGCGAGCATCCGTCGCTTTTGAAAGGGGACAGCTGAGAATCCGATGAGCACGCCGCCGCGATGAGGCAGAGCACTACCACCCGCGTGTCCCGCCAGATGCACGCGGCGCGCTTCGAGCCGATGAGCGTCATCTAGTCATTCGCGACTTCTATACGTGAAATGAAACCGTCGTTCGTGAATGCAATCGTCTCCAGACCTGCCCGTTCTATGGATTCTCCGGAATCCGCGTCCGTTGCCGTCATCGCGAAGTGAAACGCCACCGTGCCGTCGTCGACACATCGATACTCCGCGACTTCCCAGGCAACGTCGGGAAAGCGGGCGAAGAAGCCCATCATCATTTCGCCGATTGCGTCCCCGCCCTCGAAGCGTCCGACGTTTACCGATTGATAACTCACGGGTTTCGCGAACATCCCCAGGATCAGATCGACCCGGTGGGCGTTGGAAAGCGCCACATACGCCTGGGCGAGCGCGATCCGTTCGGCGGGCTTCATGGATCCGGTACTCATCAGGACGTCTTTTCCACGAGGGTCATCGTGGCGCGAAATGTGCCGGAGCGCGCCTGGATGAGGATGGGGGCGCTCAGCAGAGACGTCGCGGCTATCGCGAGGGCTTTCGCTCGCGTGACCCACGCAATCACGGTTGGGGCGTCTCGAGTACCGTCGCCTCCAGGTGTGTCGATCCGGAAAGCGAGTTGGTGATCAGGCAGCTCTCCTCGGCCTTCTGAAGGATCCGCCGCGCGCGGGACTCGTTGGTGTCTGGCGGCACCTTCAGGGTGGCATTGACGAGAAAGTGCGTGAACTTCGTAGCGCCGTCGACGCGATCGAGGGTTCCCTCGACGCTGCACTCGAGCGAGTTCCAGGGAAGTTTGGAGGCTCTGGAGATAGCCCTGAAGCTGAGGATGAAACAATCCGCGACCGCGGCGACAAGCAACGTCTCCGGAGACCAGCGGCCTCCCGGCCCGCCGAACTCCGGCGGTGGTGCCGAAGGAATCGTCTCGAGGCCTTCGCCGACGAGGTCGACGTCGCCTTCGGGAGCGGCACTTGCGCCTACCTTGTAGTGGTGAGGAAGACTCTGCATTACGTTTGCCCCATCGCCTTCGCGAGCAGGTCGAGGCCCGCCCGTGCGAAGGCCCACATATTGGCCTCACGGTCCGCGTCGCCCGTCTCCAGCGTGATGACGAGTTCCGCCGGCCCGGCAACCGCCAAGCAGCAATGGCCGGCCGCGTCTCCGTAGCGATTTCCGGTGGGTCCCGTGGCGCCGGTCTCCGCCAATCCCCAGGTTGCGCCGAGCTTGTCTCGAATCGTGCGCGCGCACAATGCGGCGTAGGGTTCGGAGGCGGAGCGGGTTTCCGCCGGCAGGTCGGCCGGAATTTCGAGCAACCCGTACCGGGCGGCGCCGGTGTATATGACGCCCCCGCCGAGGAAGTAGGCCGATGCCCCCGGAATCGACAGGAGCGCAGCGGAGATCAATCCCCCCGTCGACGACTCCGAGACCGCTACGGTTTCGGAACGCTCCTTCAGCGTGGCGCCGATGTCCCGTGCCATGGACTGCAGCTGCATCCCCGAACTACTCCCCGAGCCTCGTCATCGCGGCTCTCGAGCACGATGGTACACCGCTTCGACCCTGTTGCCCTCCGGATCCAGCAGAAACGCAGCATAGTAGCCCGGGTGGTAATCCCGTCGGCCGGGCGCACCGTCGTCGCTGCCACCCGCATCCAGTCCGGCGGCATGAAACGCATCCACGCCATCTGTTGAGGACGCGCGAAAGCACCAGTGGCGCCTGGAAGCCGTGAAAGACTCCTCCGACTCGAACACGCTCAGGTAGGAGTGTGTGTCGTCATCGGCACGATTCCTCGGAGCTCCGCGAACGGGAGAGGCGGTACGGACCTGTCAGGCGGCATGGGTCATCTCGACCCAGAGGTTGAAGATCTGGGCGGTCTCCGGCATCTCGCGGGTCTTCGCCGCCTCCTGTTCGTCAACCGACTTCGACAACTTCTGCCGCGACCGAAAGCCCTGCCGGAATGTGAGCTTGCATTTCGAGCCGACAGGCTCGATACGAAATTCGGCATCCGCGAAATGCATATTGAATGTATGGATGGCCACACGCAGGTAACGAGGCGGCTCCGAGTCCGTGACCAGCATGCTCATCGACGTATTGATAATCCCGCCCAGCATCGCGGCCTTTGCCACGAAGCGATTGCCGACGTGGGTAACCGGTACTCCCTCGCTTGCCTTCCTGACCTCGACGGACTCGTTTCCGGTAGTCGGGATCTCGATGATACGCATCAGCAGCGCGTCCAGGCTGTTCCAGGCGGCGTCGGCCGAGACATCGACGATCTCCGTCGCATCGGCCCAGAACATATTGTCTTCCTTGTATGTCGTGACCTCGTTGACCGCAACCATGGCGTGCTCACCTGGCACTGATGATGTATCTCAGTACTTCCACCACCTGGTCCGTCGTCTTCGCCCACGCCATGGCGGAAGCGTCGACTTCTTTCAAGGGATGCACGATGTCCTCGTCGTGCA
The DNA here is from genome assembly GCA_965364645.1 of uncultured Gammaproteobacteria bacterium. GTDB lineage: Bacteria > Pseudomonadota > Gammaproteobacteria > HK1 > HK1 > JAABYT01. Next base: position 4,178 of record CBDTYP010000024.1, read on the forward strand.
GTGTTATGTACGGCTTTCCGAGCGCGGCGCAGTATCCGGCATCGAAGGCGGCATTCCATTGCTTGTACTTTTCTCCGAAACGTACCACCGCCACGTCACACTTCTGGATCAGTGTCCTCGTGCGGATACCGTTGACCTTCGATGACTTGTGATCCCGCCAGAATCCGCTCGTCTCTGCGCCAAGCATGTCTCCCGCCGCATCGCTGGCCTGATGGTCCGTCACGGCCGACGAGAAAGTTACGGGGAGATCGTTGGCCCTGGCACCATCGATGAGTTCCTGCCTCCAGTTCGTATGTATCTCACCCGACAAGTAGACGTTCCAATTCATCGCTCACTCCTGTATTTTTTTATGCGTCTTTTGGTCCGGGCGTCCTGGCTTCGATCAGGACTCCCTGGGAAGTAGACGCTCAACGTTCGGATGCTGCTCGGTCGCCCATTCATGACATAGGTCACCGAGGTATCGCTCGATCTCGGATTCCCGGATGTCGGCGGGAATTACGATGTCCCCGGCAGGCCGTTTCTTGCCCTCCGCACCCACGTAGAAGGCTGCCCACCCGTCTCCCGACTCGGTAACAAGGATAAGCCGTCCGAACACGTCAAACTTCAGTGACTTCATCCTACGGGAGAAAAAACTTCTCGAACCTCTGAGCTCCCTCGGGAACCTCGGACCATGGCTGCGCGGAGCGAAGAAAAATGTAACGGAATTCATGGCGATCGGGACTGATCCAGCTGGGATCATCGAAAGTACCGGAATCGACCATGCGTGCATCGGGGAGTCGTTCGAATGTGAAGCCGATGTTCGTGCCGCATTCCGGGCAGAAGTCCAGCTCGAGCCAACGTCCCGACTCATCCGAGATGGAGCGGAAGTGGCTGAGTTTCCCGGTGATCTCGACCTGCTCTGCCCTGAAAAGCGATTCGACCGCAAATGCACCGCCGGTTCTTCGCTGACACCAGGTGCAGTGACAGACCGAGACACGCATCGGATCCCCATGGGTAGCGTACCGTACCGCCCCGCACAAACAGCCGCCTTCATGCATGTCGGGCGCGTCACAATCCGTGACTGTCATCATGAATCCCTCGAAAGTGATGTGTATGACCAACTGCTTCTGGTATGACGGCGTCTCCGAATGCCTCCACAAGCGCATTCAGTGCGCGCCATCCGGTGCAATGCCCAACGACAAGGCGCTTTAGATTGAAAGGCGCAATGTCCTCGATGGTTCGCTCTATCAATGGTTCATAGGTGGGGCCGGAAAGATGCAGCCCCCCCATCACTCCATATAACGAAATCGGATCAAAACGCTTCGCAGCATCAGTCAGCACGTTCACTATACCCGAGTGTGAGCAGGCACTGAAAACTACGATACCGAGGTGTTTCACGTTAACGGCCATATATCGTTCGTCCAACTGAAGTGGATCCGGCACCCAGTCTCCTTCGCTGCTTAACCGGACCTGCGTCGGCAATCCTTTTTCGTAGTCGGTCACACGCGCTATCTCACCGCTGATGTATGCCGTGTTATCAAGTACGAGGCGCGGCTCGGATGAGTTCACAACTTCAGCCCCGGCCGATTCAAGCTGATCCGGTGAAGGGACATCCGCAAGGGGTAGGACACTGCCGTCTGGAGAGTCACAATCCGCACGCTTGTGGAACATCCCGGGATTCACGTGCACCGGCACCTTCTTCCCTCCATTCGCAGAAGTGATTAGCTCTACGGCCTTTACCATGCCACCTGCATGGTCGAAATGGCCATGGGAGATCACGGCACAGTCGATCTCAGCAAAGTCGAAACCAAGGCGAAGGGCGTTGCGTTCCAGCGCATACGGTTCAGGGCCTGAATCAAACAGCAGCGTTTTTCTGTCACCATCCGCCACTGTCGTAATTGCGAGAGACAGACCCCACGCGCCGCAGCAAAGACAGGCGCCGCCCAGTTCCGTAGCGCCAGCACTGATATGGTTGGGAATTTCCGACGTTACACAGTCGGGAACCGATGACAGTATGTCCATGACGTTATCGACAAGGACTCGAACCTCCAGATAGTCGACTTGTCGCATGTCTGTTGCTGTGACACTCACGACTCTTTCCCGTCTTTCGATAAAGAGTGATTACTGGCTACGGGTCGCTGGTGAGTACGGTACATACGTATACCTCAGGGTCAATATTCGTACTCCCGTACTATGAACGCCGAGGTCTTGGCGTGATCAATGAAATTCTCTTCGTCTGCCATTAGCGCCTGACCCAGGCTCTGCATCTCTTCGCTTCCCATTGCTTCCATCAAGTCTTCTTCTGATTCGAACCAGACCTCGGCGACACCATCGAACTCGTCCATCAGACCCCGGGAAGCCTTCATGCCCTCATTCAGAGGGCTGGTTATGGTATGCGACTGTAAATACCTCGTTGCCCGCATAACACCGACGTTCTCCATGAAGAATGGGCCATGGCTATTTCGCCAGTAATCCTGGAACTGCTCACGGGAAAGATCGCTCCGCCTGGTCAAACACATGATTAGTTTTATCACGAACTGTCTCCTTCGTTCATATCGGTTAGTGGAGGGCCAGGGAAAGCAGCCCGAGTCACCGTTGGCAGCGCGGACAATAGAACGTCGAGCGTTGCCCGATCACCCGGCTCCGGATGGGCGCCCCACAGTTCTCACAAGGGTCGTTCTGTCGGCCGTACACACGTAGCTTTCGAGCGAAATAGCCAGGGTTACCCTCGCTATCCACGAAGTCGCGAAGGGTCGTCCCTCCAGCGGTGATCGCGTCTTCCAGCACCTTGCGTACGGCATTCACCAGACGTTCGTAGCGCAACAGGGAAATACGGCCTGCCGATCGCGTGGGATGAATGCCAGCGATGAAGAGCGCCTCGCTCGCGTATATGTTTCCCACGCCGGCGACGATGTGACTGTCCATAATGAACGACTTCACGGCAACCCGCCGGCCCCTCGAGAGCGTGTAAAGTTGCTCCGCGTTGAACGCGCTTCCCAGGGGCTCCGGGCCGATATTCCTCAACAGGGGGTGTTCGAAGGGGTCTTCAGTGGTCCACAGCGCGGCGCCGAAGCGCCGGGGGTCCCGGAGGCGCAGGCATCGCCCATCCTCCATGACGACGTCGAGATGGTCATGTTTCTCCGGCGGGACATTGTTCGAGACGACCCGCAGGCTTCCGGACATGCCCAGATGCAGGATGAGATGGCCGATCGGTGCCTCGAGGAGGAGGAACTTCGCCCGCCGGGAAACGCTGCGGATCGGCTGACCGGGAAGATCACGGGCGAGGGCGTCGGGAATCGGCCAACGCAGCCGCGCCTCGCGGACAGTGACGGCGCGCACGCGGTGCCCTTCGAGGAAAGGCGCGATGCCCCGGCGGGTGGTCTCGACTTCCGGTAGCTCGGGCATGCGTCACCCCTGGAGCAGGTCTTCAGTCAGAGCGGACCGTGACCGGTCGCCTGTGTGCGTCTCGCCAATTTCTCGATCGTAAACACGAGTGCGATGCCCAGGATGCATAGCCCGATCGCGAGAAGCTCACCCACGCCGAGCTCCGCCGGCCAGATGGGCGTGCTGTATACGAGCTGTTGCTTGCCGCCGATAACATCGTAGCTGCGGGCCTGGAAGGGCCACAGCAACCACAGGGAACCCACGAGCATGCCGATGATCGTCGAAATGGTGACACGGTAGTAGTGCTTCAGCAGCCAGGTGAGGATGCGAGAGAACAGCATCAGGCCGGTAGCGGCCCCGAGCGCGAATGGCACGATGATCGAGAAATCGAAATGCCCGATCCCGTGGAACACGTGCTCGTACTTGCGCAACAGTAACAGAATGAACGAGCCGGAGATCCCGGGAAGAATCATGGCACAGATGGCGAGCGCCCCGCTCAGAAAGATGAACCAGGACTCGACCGGGGTTTCGAAGGGCACGAGGTTCACGATGAGGAGTCCGAGCGCCGTGCCGGCGGCGAGACAGGCGGTATCGCGCCAGCGCAGTCCGCCGATGCCCCGCAGCAGCACGAAAATGGAGCCGATGATGAGCCCGAAGAACAACGCGTAGATCTGCTCCGGGTCCTCGCGCACCATGCGCGGCAGCGACACGACCCGTGTGAAAAAGAGAATCGCGCCGAGGATCCCGGCGCCGAGGGGGATCAGGAAGAAGATGTCGACGTGGTCGGCGGCGTCGCGGAAGCGCCGCGCCGCGAGCATGCGCAACAGGGTTACGTCGAAGGCGCGAATAGCTTCCAGCAGGCGCTGGTAGATGCCGAGAATCAACGCCATGGTACCGCCGCTCACCCCCGGTACCACGTCGGCGGCGCCCATGCAGAATCCCCGGGCGAATATTCCGAGGCTTTCCTTCATCTACGGCGAGTGTGTTTCACGTGTGATAGTTGGCGCTGAATTCGTGCACGGCATCCACGAGGACGGCCAGGTGGTCGGGATCGACGAAGGGCTGGATCCCGTGCCCGAGATTGAACACGTGCCCCGGACCGTGGCCGAATCCGGCCAGCACTTCGCCGGCCTCGTGCCGGATGCGCTGGGGCGATGCGTACAGCGTGCAGGGGTCGAGATTGCCCTGGATCGCGACCCGATCGCCTACGCGGCGGCGGGCATCGCCGATGTCCGTCGTCCAATCGATGCCGACCGCGTCGCAACCACTTTCCGCGATCTGCTCCAGCCAGATACCGCCGCCCTTGGTGAACAGGATGACCGGCACGCGCCTGCCGTCCATCTCGCGCTCGAGGCCCTCGACGATGCGTTCCATGTACTGCAGCGAGAACGGCTGATAGTCCCGCGCGCCGAGGATGCCTCCCCAGGTGTCGAAGATCATGACGGCCTGGGCGCCGGCACGGATCTGAGCGTTGAGATAGGCACAGACGCTGTCCGCCAGCCGGGCGAGCAGGCGGTGCATGAGAGCCGGGTTCGAGAACATCATGCCCTTGACGAAGCGGTAAGTGGTCGAGCTGCCGCCCTCCACCATGTAGGTGGCGAGGGTCCAGGGGCTGCCCGCGAACCCGATCAGGGGCACGCGGCCATGGAGCTCCCTGCGTACGAGCCGCACCGCATCCATGACGTAGCGAAGCTCTGATTCCGGATCCGGTTTTCCGAGTCCGTCGATATCTGCGGCGTTGCGCAACGGCGAGGGAAACTGCGGTCCCTCCCCATCGGTGAAGACGAGCTCCATGCCCATGGCGGCGGGCACGGTGAGTATGTCCGAAAAAAGTATCGCCGCGTCCAGCGGGAAGCGCATCAGGGGCTGCAGCGTGACCTCGCAGGCGAGCTCCGGCGTCCCGCACAGCGTCAGGAAGCTGCCGGCCCGTTCGCGGGTCTCGCGGTACTCCGGGAGGTAGCGGCCCGCCTGGCGCATGATCCATACGGGCGTGCGGTCCACCGGCTCGCGCATCAGCGCGCGCAGCAGGCGGTCGTTTGTCAGCTCACTCATATGTGGAGGCTAGCCGCTATACACCCAGGTAGTCGAGCATGCCCTGGGCGGCCTCGCGGCCTTCGTAGACCGCGGTCACCACGAGATCGGAGCCCCGTACCATGTCGCCACCTGCAAAGACCTTCGGGTTGCTGGTCTGAAACTTGTACTGCCCGTCTTCCGCCGCCAGCACGAGGCCACCCTCGGCCAGCGCGATGTCGTGGTCGTCGAACCAGGGACTCGGGCTCGGGCGGAAGCCGAAGGCGATGATGACCCTGTCCGCCGTCAGCACCTCCTCGGTACCCGGGACGGGCTCCGGCTGGCGCCGGCCCCGCGCGTCGGGCTCGCCGAGGCTCGTGGTAATCAGCTTGACCCCTTCCACCTCCCGGCTCCCGGTGATCTCCAGGGGCTGGCGGTTCCAGAGGAAGCGCACGCCCTCCTCCTTGGCGTTTTCCACCTCGCGCATGGAGCCCGGCATGTTCGCCTGGTCCCGGCGATAGGCACAGGTGACGCTGGTGGCACCCTGGCGCGTCGCGGTGCGCACGCAGTCCATGGCGGTATCGCCGCCGCCGAGAACCACGACCCGCAGCCCGTTCATGTCCGCCGGCTCCTGGTCGCCGCCCTCGATCTCCATATGGTCGTACGCATTGGTGACGAGATAGGGGAGCGCCTGCACGACTCCCTGGAGTGATTCTCCGGGGAACCCGCCGCGCATCGCGGTGTAGGCGCCCATGCCGAGAAACACGCTGTCGTACTCGTCGAGCAGCGTCTCGAAGGGCACGTCGCGGCCGATCTCGGTCTCGAGGCGGAACTCGACGCCCATCTCTTCCTGGATTCGCCGCCGCTGCAGCACGACCTCCTTCTCGAGCTTGAACGGCGGAATACCGAAGGTGAGCAGGCCGCCGATCTCTGGATAGAGATCGTAGACCACGGGTTTGACACCGTTTCTGATCAGCACGTCCGCGCAGGCGAGTCCGGCGGGACCGGCGCCGACGACAGCGGCGCGCTTGCCCGTGTCGACGACGTGGGAGAGATCGGGCCGCCATCCCTGCTTGAACGCCTCGTCCGTGATGTACTTCTCGACCGCGCCGATGGTGACGGCGCCGAAGCCGTCATTCAGCGTGCATGCACCCTCGCACAGACGATCCTGCGGACAGATACGTCCACAGATTTCCGGAAGGGAGTTCGTCTGGTGGCAGAGTTCCGCGGCCTGGTGCAGATTGCCTTCCGCCACCAGCTTGAGCCAGTTGGGGATGTAGTTGTGTACCGGGCACTTCCACTCGCAGTAGGGATTACCGCAGGCTATGCAGCGCTCGGACTGAGACGCCGCGCCCTGCTCGTCGTACTGGCCGTAGATCTCCTTGTAGTTGCGAACACGCACCTCGACGCCGAGCTTCTTCGGGTCCTGGCGCGGTACGTCGACAAATTGAAACGGGTTCGGCATGAGGCTTGGCTGTGCACCGGGCCGCTCAGGCAGCTTCGCGTAACGTATCGAGTAGGCTGGTGAGCTCGGTCGCCTTGGGTTTCACCAACCAGAACTTGCGCACCATCTCGTCGAAGTCGTCGAGAATACTCTGCCCCCAGGTGCTTTCGGTCTCGGTAGCGAACTCCTCCAGCAACGTGACCAGGTAGTTTGCGTGGGCCTCCATTACTTCCGTATGAATACGGTGTATATCGATGAGCTCGTGATTGTAAAGATCGAAGAAGTTGCGCTCCATGTCGAGGACGAATGCGCAGCCTCCGGTCATGCCGGCGCCGAAGTTGACACCTGCCTGGCCGAGCACCGTGACCGCGCCGCCAGTCATGTACTCGCACGCGTGGTCCCCGACGCCCTCTACGACGGCGACCGCGCCGGAGTTGCGCACCGCGAAACGCTCGCCGGCGACACCGGCAGCGTGGAAGCGACCGCCCGTGGCGCCGTAGAGGCAGGTATTGCCGACGATAACCGTCTTCTGGGAACGAAAGCGGCTCCCGCGTGGCGGGCGGATGACGAGCTTGCCGCCGGCCATGCCCTTACCCACGTAATCGTTGGCGTCGCCCTCGAGATACATGTTCAGCCCGCCCGCGTTCCACACGCCGAAGCTCTGTCCGGCGGTACCGGTAAAGCGCATGATGAGCGGGTTCTCCGCCATACCGTTGTCGCCGTGGCGCCGTGCGATCTCGCCGGACACACGCGCGCCTATGGAGCGGTGGTAGTTGCGGATCTCGTAGCTGAGCTCGCCGCCGCTCCGGGCCTCGATGGCGGGCATGGCGTCACGCACCATACGCTCGGCGAGCTTGGCCTCGTCGAAGGGCTCGTTGCGCGCTTCGCTGCAGAACTGCGGCGCGTCGGCGGGCACGCCCCCGTCGGAAATCAACGGCGACAGATCCAGGTTGCCCTGGCGCGGCGTCTCGCCGGGCATGACACTCAGCAGATCACCCCGCCCGATGAGCGCCTCGAGGGAGGTGAGGCCGAGCTTCGCCAACCACTCTCGCACGTCCTCGGCGACGAAGCGGAAGTAGTTCTCCACCTTCTGCACGCCATTCGGCTTGAAGTGCTTCATGCGCAGCACGTTGTTCTGAGTCGCGACGCCGGTGGCGCAGTTGTTCAGGTGACAGATGCGAAGATACTTACAACCCATGGCGATCATCGGCGCGGAGCCGAAGCCGAAGGACTCGGCGCCGAGCATCGCGGCCTTGATGACGTCGAGGCCGGTCTTGAGACCGCCGTCGGTCTGCAGCCGGACCTTGTGACGGAGATCGTTCGCGCGCAACGTCTGGTGGGTCTCGCTCAGTCCCAGCTCCCAGGGGCTGCCGGCGTATTTCACCGACGTCAACGGGCTCGCGCCCGTGCCGCCGTCGTAGCCGGCGATAGTGATGAGATCCGCGTAAGCCTTGGCGACACCCGCCGCGATTGTGCCGACCCCCGCTTCGGCGACCAGCTTCACCGACACGAGCGCCTCGGGATTGACCTGCTTCAGATCGAAGATGAGCTGTGCCAGATCCTCGATGGAATAGATGTCGTGGTGGGGCGGCGGCGAGATGAGCGCGACGCCGGGACGGGAGTAGCGCAGGCGCGCGATCATCTTGTTGACCTTGTGCCCCGGCAGCTGACCGCCCTCGCCCGGCTTGGCGCCCTGGGCGATCTTGATCTGCAGGACCTCGGCGTTGACCAGGTAGCTCGGCGTCACGCCGAAGCGCCCGGAAGCCACCTGCTTGATCTTCGACATCCTCTCGGTGCCGTAGCGGGCGGGATCCTCGCCGCCTTCGCCGGAGTTCGAGCGCCCGCCGAGGCCGTTCATGGCCATGGCGAGGGTCTCGTGGGCCTCCGGCGAGAGCGCGCCGAGGGACATGCCGGCGCTGTCGAAGCGCTTCAAGATGGCCTCCGCCGGCTCGACCTGATCGATGGGGATCGGGGTCGTGTCGCCGGTCACCTGGAGCAGATCTCGAAGGGTCGCCACCGGACGCTCGTCGACCACGTCGGCGAAGGCCCTGTACTTGTCGAAGTCGTTGTTGTTCACCGCGTCCTGGAGCGTCGCGATGACATCCGGGTTGAACGCGTGATACTCGCCCCCGTGCACGTACTTGAGCAGCCCGCCGGCGCCGCGCGCCTTGCGCGGATTCCACGCATCCCAGGCGAGACGCCTCCGATCTTCGTCCAGATCGGCGAAGCGCATGCCCTGCACGCGGCTCACGGTGCCCGTGAAGCAGAGGCTCACCACCTCCTCGTGCAGCCCGACGATCTCGAAGAGCTGCGCTCCGCGATAGCTCGTGATCGTGGAGATGCCCATCTTCGATGTGATCTTGTAAAGGCCCTTATTGATGCCTCGGCGATAATTGATGCCCACCAGCGTACCGTCACCGGCGGGGATCTCGCCGCTGCGGATCATGGCGTTCAGCACCTCGAAGGCGAGGTAGGGGTAGACAGCGGTGGCGCCGTAGCCGATGAGAGCGGCGAAGTGGTGCGGGTCCCGTGCGGTCGCTGTCTCGATCACCAGATTGGCGTTGCAGCGGATGCCTTCGCGGATGAGTCTGTGGTGCACCGCACCGGTGGCGAGGAGCGCGTGCACCGGCAGCTTGTCCCTGGTCACGTCCCGGTCCGAGAGCACCAGGATCAGCTTGCCGTCGCGCACCGCGGCGACCGCGCGATCGCAGATGTCGACGACGGCGTCCCGCAGCCCCACCTCCGCGGGATATGCGAGATCGATGCGCTCGTGGCGAAACGCCGGCTCCTGCATCGCCAGGAGCTCTCGGAACTTGCCCTCTGAGAGCACCGGCGAGCTCGCCACGAGGCGCGTGACGAATCCCTCACGCTCTTCGAACGGGTTGCTCTCGCCGGCGAACGACACCTCGAGCGACATCACGATCTGCTCGCGCAGAGGATCGATAGGCGGGTTGGTGACCTGGGCGAACTGCTGGCGGAAGCTGTCATAGAGAGAGCGCGGACGCCGGGAGAGGACCGGCAGGGGTGTGTCGTCGCCCATGGAGCCGACGGCCTCCTGCCCTGCTTCGCCGAGCACGCGCAGGACCTGCTCGCGTTCTTCCAGGGTCACCTGATACAGCTTCTCGAAGACCGTCAGGTTTGTCTTGTCCAGCGGTGTATGGGTAAGCGGCTCGTTTTCGAGCGTCGCCTTGAGCTGTTTCTTGCGCGCCTTGATCCACTTTCGATACGGCTGCCTGCCCTTCAGCCGCGCGTCGATGTCCCGGGGCAACAGCAGCTCGCCGGTCGCAGTGTCGGCGGCCAGCATCTGGCCGGGCTTGAGGCGGCCCTTGGTCTCAACATCCTCCGGATCGTAGTCGTACACGCCGATCTCGGTCGCGAGCGTGATGTGCCGGTCGTTGGTGATCACGTAGCGTGCGGGACGGAGACCGTTGCGATCCATGACACAGGCCGCGTAGCGCCCGTCGGTCAGTACGATGCCCGCGGGCCCGTCCCACGGCTCCATGTGCATCCGGTGATACTCGTAGAAGGCCTTGAGATCCGCGTCCATGGTATCGACGTTCTGCCACGCGGGCGGGATCAGCAGGCGCATCGCGCGGAAGATATCCATGCCACCCGCGAGCAACACCTCGAGCATGTTGTCGAGCGTGCAGGAGTCTGAGCCGGTCATGGACACGAGCGGGCGCACGTCCTTCATGTCCGGGATGAGCGGCGTCTCGAACTTGAAGCTGCGCGCCACGGCCCAGTTGCGATTTCCCTGGATGGTATTGATCTCACCGTTGTGGGCGAGAAATCGGAAGGGCTGCGCGAGCCGCCACTCCGGCCATGTATTGGTAGAGAAGCGTTGGTGAAACACCGCCAGCGACGCGCTCATGTCGTGCTCGCGAAGATCTTCGTAAAACACCGGCAACTTGTCCGGCATGATGAGACCTTTGTAGGCGACAACCCGTGAGGACAGGCTCGGTACGTAGAATGCCTGGTCCTCTTCCCGCATCGCTTTCTCCGCGCGACGTCGCGCGATGTAAAGGTGGCGCTCGAAGGATTCCTCGCCCATGGCAGGCGGCGCGTTGACGAATACCTGCTCGATGTGGGGAAGCGATCTGAGAGCGACCGCGCCGCAGGCGGACGCATCCGTCGGTACCGAGCGCCATCCGCAGACTTCGAGACCCTCCTCGGCGAGCTCCCTGTCGAGCCGCTCCCGACCCCGGTCGGCTTGAGCCGAATCCTGGCTGAGGAACACCATGCCGACGGCGTAGAGTGAGGCGAGCTCGAACTTGTTCTCCGCAGCGACGCGGGAGAAGAAGGCGTGGGGCTTCTTGAGCAGCAGTCCGCAGCCGTCGCCGGTCTTGCCGTCGGCGGCTATGGCGCCGCGGTGGGTGAGGCGCTCCAACGCCTGCATCGCCGTGCGCACGAGCCAGTGGCTCGGCTTATCGTCCATCTGAGCGATCAAGCCGAAGCCGCAGCCGTCTTTCTCGAATTCCGGGGAGTACAGTCCCGCGGTTGGTTGTCTCGGCTTGTCCATCGTTGCCTTCCCCTGATCCCCTCCGCGCGCCGCGCAGCCCTTCCCGGTCGCCCCATGAGGGCGTCGCTACCGAGGGAGTTGGAGCCGGGGGGCGCGGGGCCGTTCTGCTGCGGGGGTGCCCACCCCCTCACCGGCCATCGTGCCGGTCGCGCGTCCCCGCGCGGGCTCCGATGTCGGGCATGAATGCTGCGGGCGGGAGACTCGATAGTATACCGGCGGCTCCGCTACCTGTCACGGCGCCGGGCCAGGCGGGGAGCCAGTTCAGGAGCGGCCACGGAGGCCGTTTCGGACCTCCGTGGGGGCTCTCAGCGGGCGTTCTCGACGACGCTCGCCACCGACCGTGCCCAGGGTGCGCCGTCCCGGAGGGGCCGGGGCAGGGTCTTGATGGCGGCCCTGGCGGCGGCCCCATCCGGGTACAGGCCGTAGACCACCACGTACCAGGGTTTGTTCTCGTGGGAGGTCACGAACCAGGTGCCTTCGGCCCCCAGGCGGTGCTTATCGAGGAAGCGCGCAGCCGCCGATTTGTCCCGTGTGCCCACCAGCTGGATGACGTAGTGACTCGGGTCCTGGGCGCGCAGCCAGGCGAGGTCATGGACGGAATCTGGGGCCGAATCGGGGGCCTGATTGGAGGCGGCGGGCAGCTTCGCGGGGGCGGTGACTTCCGGTGTCGCGTTGCTCGCGAGGCGTACCGTGGGCGTGTCGCCGCCGTGTTCCCGGATCTCTTTGGCCGGGACCTCTTTGGCCGGGGTCGACGATGTCACGGCGACGGCGCTGCGCACGGTCACGGTGTCACCGTCCAGTTTGGACACCTTCACCTCGCCACCGGTGCGGGCGAGGACGACAGGGGGTGCGCGCTCCGCGGACCCGGCGGCAGCGGCCTTCGGCGTAACACGCGCGACGAAAGCCTCGTCCGGGGCAGCCTGGGTGGTGTCGCCTGCGTCGCCGCCCTGCTCCGAGGCTCCGGCAGGCAGGCCCTCGATGCGCCCCCTGACGGTCCCGGAGGCCGCGGGTCCGCTTTCCACAATCCCCATGCTCTCGGGTTGGGTGCCGAGGAACCATGCCGCTGCGCCGACGGCGAGCAGCAGCGCCGCCACATAAGCGGTGACGCGGTTCCCCAACACGGACCGCCGGCGCGGACGGGCTGCATCGGAGTTGGCGAGCAGGATGTGCACCGCGAGGGGATGGATCGCTCCGGGCAGGCCGCCGGAGTCCTGGTATATCTCGTCGACGACCTGGGTGTCGAAGGGGCTGTCGCCCACGAGTCCCGCGTAGCTCAGCCTCGTGTGGATGTAGTCTCCGCTCTGCTGCACATCGAAGGGCTGCAGGACGACGACGTGCACCTGCTTGGGATCGTTGGTGGGGAAGCCGAGGCGTCCCGGCTCGGTGGTCAGCAGAAGCCGCAGATCGATGCGGTCTCGCTCTTCCGCGAGGGTCACGAGGAATTCCGTGCAGATCTGCGGCAACAGGTGCGCATCGTCCACGACGGCTATCGCGATCTTGTCGCCAGCGTTGAGCTCGGTGAGACGGGTGCGCAGCAGCGCCTCGTCTTCTTGCGCACTCTCGCCGCGCTCGGTGATGCCGAATCCCGTCAGCATCTCCTCCACGAGCGCACCGATAGTCGTCGCCGCCCGCGCGTCGATGTGCGTGACACGCCACTTACCGTCGGCCGCGAGCAGGAACTGATTGAGGAAAGCCGTCTTACCCGCGCCTTCGACGCCGCTCACGACCAATATGAGATCGCTGTACTCGACCAGGTTCTTGAGCGCGTCGCCCTGCTTCGCGAGTGCCGGTGTGGCGAAGTAGAAGTCGTCGACTTCTTCGATCGGGAATGGGAGCTTGCGTATACCGTAAGCCGTCAAGGTGTGGTCGAGGGCGAAGGCCGGAATCTCTTTCTGCTTCACGTTTCTCACGTCAAAGTTGATGCACTGAATATCCGTTCGTGCTCGGCGATGGCGAAACGATCCGTCATTCCGGCGATGTAGTCCGCGATGGCTCTTGCTCTGCCGGCGGCGCCATCCTCCGCCTCGAGGGCCGCGATGTGCTCCCGCGCGGGCCCCGGCAGCAGGCGGGTATCCGTGGAGAAGGTGTTGAAGAGCGCCTCGACGATACGCGCGGCCTTCAACGTCATACGGTGCACGCGATAGTGTCTGTACAGGTTCGTGCGCAGAAAACGCTTGAGCTCCAGGTGGCGATCGTTCGCTACTTCGCTGACGCCGACGAGTGTCGCGCCGGCCTTACGCACGTCGTCAATGCTGGCTGGCGCGCATTCGTCTATGGCCTTCTCCGTCGTCTCGATCAGATCGAGCACCTGGCGATTGATCATTCGTCGGATGACTTCATGAATCACCCGCCGTCCGGCCAGGTTCGGCCACAGCGCGGTTACTTCCTCGTACGGTTCGCGGAAGCTCTCGACGCTTTGCAGGTCGTTCAAGCTGACGAGGCCTGCGCGCAGGCCGTCGTCGACGTCGTGATGGTTGTAGGCTATCTCGTCGGCGATGTTCGCAACCTGCGCCTCGAGCCCCGGTTCTTCGCCATTCAGGAAGCGTTCGCCGAGGGGGCCGAGGGCGGCGGCGTTGGTACGCGAGCAGTGCTTCAGGATGCCTTCCCGGGTTTCGAAGCTCAGATTGAGACCGGCGAACGCGGCGTACTTCTCCTCGAGCACATCCACGACGCGCAGCGACTGAAGATTGTGTTCGAATCCGCCATGCTCGCGCATGCACTTGTTGAGCGCATCCTGACCGGCGTGACCGAACGGCGTGTGGCCGAGATCGTGCGCGAGTGCGATGGCCTCGCTGAGATCCTCGTTGAGACCGAGGGCGCGGGCGATCGTGCGTGCGATCTGTGCGACCTCGATCGAATGGGTGAGGCGGGTACGAAACATATCGCCTTCGTGATTGACGAAGACCTGTGTCTTGTACTCGAGCCGGCGGAAGGCGGCGGAGTGGATGACACGATCGCGATCACGCTGGAATACCCCGCGTACGCTCGCGTCGGGCTCTTCATGAAGTCGTCCACGACTGCTGTCGTCGGACGCAGCGTAGGCTTTCAACTCGTGCATCGGGTTTTGCCGCGGGGCAAGTGTAGCGCTGTTCGGCGCGGGAAGCACCCGAACGTCGATA
>CBDTYP010000025.1:0-18396 GCA_965364645.1 uncultured Gammaproteobacteria bacterium
GACGCGGTGTTGCACTTCAGCTGGTAGGCGACCCCTCGATTCCCGTTCCGTTCGGAACACGATCATGGCGAAGGTGACATTCATCCAGCCGGACGGCGCGACGCTCATCGTCGACATGCCGGCGGGCGGTACTGTCATGGAGGGCGCGGTCGCGGCCCAGGTGCCCGGCATCGTCGCGGAGTGCGGCGGTAACATGCAGTGCTCCACCTGTCATTGCTACGTGGAGGCGGATTGGTACGATCGTCTGCCCGCGCCCGGGGACGACGAGCGCATGCTCATCGAGTTCGCGTGGGAGCCCGGCGAGACGAGTCGTCTCACCTGCCAGGTGCGGGTGAGCGGTGAGCTGAACGGATTGGTGTTGCGGGTGCCGGCCCGCCAACTTTGAGGAGCTCCGACGATGACAGACGCTGATCTCCAATGGCACAAGGTGGCCGAACCCGGTGAGCTCGCGGACGACGGCGTCAAGATGACCGCAGTGGCGGGCAGACTGGTCGCCATCACCCGCTGCCAGGGCCGCTACGGTGCGCTCGACAACACCTGCCCCCACATGGGCGGCCCTCTCGGACAGGGGCACATCGAAGAGGGCAGGCTGGTCTGTCCCTGGCACGGACGGGAATTCGATCCGGTGAATGGCGCCTGCGAAGGCTACGAGGAATCGGTGCCGAGCCACCCGGTGGAGGAGCGCGAGGACGGTCTCTACATCGGCCTGTCCACCGGTTGATGCGCCCATTGTGCCCGCTGCAGGAGCGACAAGAGCCCGCTCTCCTGTCACTTGACAGCCTCAGTGGGGCTGGGCTCTACTAGCCCCGTTGGGGATTTTCATAATTCACCAAATAGCGAAATAGTATCCCCGCCCGCGCGTCGGGCCAGTTCTGGAATGTCCTCATGATCGTGACTATCAATGGGCGGCGGGTCGATCTGCGCAAGCTCACCCGCCGTGAATTCGTGCAGCTGACCGGCGCCGGCGCCGCCGCGCTGACCGCCGCCGGACTCCCGGTGGCGAGCCCCGCCGCTCAGGCGAAGACCGGCTATCCGGTGCAGGATGTGGCATCCCTGTCATCCCTCGCCCCCGGCGACGCGGTGGGTTTCAGCTATCCCGACGAGAACTCCCCGGCGCTGCTAATGCGCCTCGCCGAGACGGCGACGGACGGCGTCGGCCCCGATCGCTCCGTCGTCGCCTATTCCATCCTGTGCACCCACAAGGGCTGTCCCGTGAGCTTCAAGCCCGAGCAACGCATGCTCATCTGTCCCTGCCACTGGAGCACTTTCGACCCGGCCAGGAGCGGCAGCATGGTCATCGGTCAGGCGAGCCAGCCCTTGCCCCGCATCGAGCTGAGCGTCGAGGGGGACATGGTTCGAGCGACCGGCGTCGTGGGTCTCATCTACGGCCGCCACACCAACATCCTCTGAGATCCATGGCGGACTCGAGCGTACGCGTGCCCCTGCCTCCCCGCGACGCGGAGCGGCGCACCACCGTGTGTCAGTTCTGCATCGTCGGCTGTGGCTATCAGGTCTACAAGTGGCCCGTGGGCGAGGAGGGCGGGCCGGCGCCTGCCGAGAACGCGCTGGGGCTCGACTTCACCCGGCCGCTGCCGCCCATGTCGGAGTGGATCTCCGAGCTCATGCACTCCGAGGTTGTCGATGCGGACGGGCGCCGCTATCACGTGGCCATCGTCCCCGACAAGACGTGCCCGGTGAACGACGGCATGGCGTCGGTGCGGGGCGGCGGGCTCGCACAGACTTTGTACTCCCCGGACCGGCCGACGAAGGTGCGCCTCAGCACGCCCCTGCTGGCCGACAAGTCGGGGCACTCCGCCATCCCGTGGGATGAGGCGGTGGATCTCGGCGCGCGGGTCATCAAGGCGGTCATGGACCGCTGGGGCAGCGACGCCGTCGGCATGAAGTTCTTCGATCACGGTGGCGGCGGCGGTGGTTTCGAGAACAACTGGGCGGTGGGTCGCTTTTTCTTCTCCGGCGTCGCCACGCGCACGGCGTCCATCCACAACCGGCCGGCGTACAACAGCGAGGTGCACGCGGCGGGAGATGCGGGACTCGTCCCCCTCACCAACTCCTATCTCGACGCGCAGCTCGCCGACACCATCCTCGTGGTGGGCGCCAATCCCTACGAGACTCAGACGAACTATTTCCTCGCGCACATGGTGCCGAACCTGCAGGGCGCCACGTTGGATACCAAGCGCGATGCGTTCGGCGCCGAGCACGTGGAAGCGGGAAGAATGGTCATCGTCGATCCCCGCCGCACCATGAGCGTGGCGACGGCCGAGGCCGCCGGCGGCGCGGACCGGGTCCTGCATCTGCAGATCGAGCCCGGAAGCGATATCCCGTTGCTGAACGCCATCGCCCGGGTCATCCGGGAGCGCCGCTGGCACGACGTGAGTTTCATCCGCGAGCGCACCGAGTGGCAGACCTTCGAGTCCTACCAGCGATCGACCCTCCAGGTCGATCGTCCCGTCGAGGAATTCGTCGCGGAGGCGGCGGCCATCGCCGGGGTGAGCGTCGCGCAGATCCATCAGGCGGCGGAGTGGATCGCCGCGCCGAAGCCCGGCGGCTACCGCCGGCGTACGCTGCTGCACTACGAGAAAGGCCTCATCTGGGGGCTCAAGAACTACGAGAATATCGCGGCCATCGTTGGACTCGGCCTCATCGGCGGCAACGTCGGTAAGCCCGGCACCGGCATCAGCCGTCTCGGCGGGCACCAGGAAGCCTACGTGCGCCCGCCCTATCCCGGCCGCAGGCCCGCGCTCAACGTCGACGAGGCGGTGCGCCGCGGCGAGGTCAAGGCGTTCTGGATCGGCGGCTGCAATCCGGTGCTGACGACGCTGCGCGCGGAGGCGCTCGAGCAGGCCCTCGTCGAGCGCGGCGCGCCGGTGCGCGACGCGATCATCGCGACGGCGGGCCGCCCGGTGGGTGAGCGGGTCGTCGCCATCGTCGACGCGCTCAAGAACGGCGGCATGTTCCTCATGGGTCAGGACATCTACATGACCGCCACGGCGAAGCACGCGCACCTCGTGCTACCCGCGGCCCAGTGGGGCGAGATGAATCTCACCTCCATCAACGGCGAGCGGCGCCTGCGTCTCTACGAGCGCTTCATGGATCCGCCGGGCGAGGCCATCCCCGACTGGGCGATCATGGCGCGCTTCGGCCGCCGCATGCGCGAGCTCTACCTCGCCGACCGCAATCCGCAGATGGCGAACCGTTTTCTCGATTACGACTGGAAGAGCGACGAGGACGTTTTCATTCACGCGCGTTACCAGTTCAAGGGTGACGGTACGGACCCGATGGAAGGGTACGCGGGAATCACCTATGAGCTCCTGCGCGAGCTCGGCAACAACGGGATCCAGACGCCGGTGCGGGTCCTCAACGGCACGCCGTCGGGTACCGTGCGCATGCACGAGGACGGACACTTCGGCACGCCATCCGGCAAGGCGCGATTCATCCCGGCGCCCCGTCCGTGGCCCGGCTACGCGGCGAGGGTGACGGCTCAGCGCGAGAACTACCGCTTCTGGGTGAACAACGGGCGCACCAACCACATCTGGCAGACGCTCTACCATCACAAGCTGATTCCCTTCTACCGTGATCGGATGCCGATGCCCTTTCTCGAGATGCACCCCGACGACGCGAGAGAGCTCGGCATCGTGTCGAGCGACTTGGTGGAGCTCAGCAACGACGTGGGCAGGGTGCAGGCGATGGCCTACGTAAGCGACTCCGTGAAACGGGGTCACACGTTCATGATCTTCGGTCAACCCCGCGGCGCTGTGGGTGACCTGGTCTCAGATCACGTCGATCCCACCACGACGATTCCCTACTACAAGGGCGCCTGGGCGGACATCCGCCGTGTCCGCGCGCAGCCGGAGCTCGCCGAGCGCATGTCTTTCCTGTCCATGAGCGTGGCGCAATGAGGATCTTCGTGATGCCCGTGCCGCTGACGGTCGCCGCGCTGGCGATGTTTCTCATCTTCCCGGCGTCTGGCGCATTCGCCGCAATGGAGCTGCCGGCCGACAAGCAGCTCGCAGGCGCCGATCTCAGCGGCGCGGATCTTGCCGGCGCCGATCTGCGCGGCGCCGTACTCACGGGTGCTTCTCTCGTCGGCGCGGATCTCCGCGGTGCGCAGCTCCAGGGCGCCGATCTTCGCGAGTCCTATCTCCGCGAGGCCGATGCCCGGGACGCGGATTTCAGCGGCGCGAACCTCGGCGGTGCGGATCTCACCCGCGCCAACCTGAACGGCGCGCGTCTCGACGGCGCCCTGCTGGTGCGCGCGAGACTCTTCGGCGCGAAGTTGAAAGGCGCGAGCCTCGCCAACGCCGCGGTCGCGGGCGCCAATCTCGTGCGCGCGCATCTCGAGGGGGCGAACCTCGAGGGTGCTCTGCTGGCCGGCTCCGACCTCACCCAGGCATTCCTCGTGGGAGCGAATCTCAGAAACGCGGACCTCGGCGCCCCCGGTCTCGGTCATCCGGCGCCGTGGGGTGCGCGTCTCGTCGGTGCCGATCTCGAGGGTGCCGAGCTCGGCGGCGCGAATCTCGTGAGCGTGAGCTTTCGCGATGCCGTTCTCGTCGGCGCGGGATTCGAGGGCGCGCGACTCGGCGACGCCGATCTCACGTGGGCGCGGGCCAACGGCGCGCGTTTCGACGGCGCCGCCATGAGCTGGGTGCGGGGTTACGGCGCGGACTTGCGCGGCGCGCGCTTCGCGGAAGCGGACCTGACCTACGCTCAGCTGGTGGGTGCGCGCCTTTCCGGCGCCGACTTTCAAGGCGCGAATCTATCCGGCGCCAATCTGGAGCAGGCGGATCTGTCCGGGGCGAATTTGAGCGATGCGGACCTGGACGGAGTCTCGGTGCGCGCGGCACGCCACGTGCCGGTACAGTTGCAGCAAGGGGGTTCGATGTGAGCGATCAGGCAACAGTGGAACCGGGTGCCGAGGCGTCCGGGGCGAAGGTCGCGGAGGTAGACGAGTCGTCCGTCGCGGTTCCCGGCATCGGCACGGCCATGATCGGGGAGTTCGTCGGCACCTTCATCCTGGTGTTCTTCGGCGTCGGCGCCGTGTACGCGGCCGTGGTGACCGGGGCCCAGACCGGACTCTGGCAGGTCGCCGTCGTGTGGGCCGTGGGCGTGAGCCTGGGGATCTACGCCTCGGCGTCCCTCTCCGGCGCGCATATCAATCCCGCCATTACCGCCGCCATGGCCGCCTGGGGCGGCTTCCCGGCGGCGCGCATCATCCCCTACTGGGTCGCGCAGGTCCTCGGCGCCGCCGTGGCTGCGCTCCTGCTGTACGGCATGTTCTTCGAGGCCATCATCGAGTTCGAGCGTCAACACGGCCTGCTGCGAGGCGGCCCCGGCAGCGAGCTGAGCGCCATGGTGTTCGGCGAGTACTTCCCGAACCCCGCGGTGTTCGGCACCGACGAGGAGGCCTGGCGCGTGGTGAGCCCGCGCACGGCCTTCTTCGCGGAGATGGTGGGCACCGCCATGCTGGCCTTCGTGGTGTTCGCGGTGACCAATCCCCGCAACGCGGGTCGGCCCCCCTCGGCCATGGCGGCGGTGGTCATCGGCGTCTGCGTGGCGGCGATCATCTCCGTGGTGGCGCCGCTCACCCAGGCCGCACTGAATCCGGCCCGGGACTTCGGGCCCCGGCTGGTGGCCTACTTCCTCGGCTGGGGCGACATCGCCATTCCCGGGCCCCGGGGCGGTTGGCTGACCGTCTACATCATCGCGCCGACGGTGGGTGCCATCATCGGCGGCGGCCTGTATCGGCTGTTGGGATCCCGGTTGCCCAAAGGACCGGACTGAGCCCGGGCCATGGTGTATCGTCACGGAAAACAAGCTCGCGTGTGCAGCGCGGGTCACGATCAATGGGAGGGGAGAGACCCATGAGCAATATCATCGCCATCTGCGGGCCGACCTGCGTCGAGAAGACCAACATCGCCCGCGAGGTGTCGCGGATCTGCGGCTACAAGGTGAAGCATCCCGGCGAGGCGGCGAAGACCTACGCCAAGGCCAACAAGCTGCACTCCGCGGCCGAAGTGCCGGAACAACATTTGCGCACTATCGACGAGGACACGAAGGAGATGGCGCGCACCA
Organism: uncultured Gammaproteobacteria bacterium; assembly: GCA_965364645.1. Taxonomy (GTDB): domain Bacteria; phylum Pseudomonadota; class Gammaproteobacteria; order HK1; family HK1; genus JAABYT01. Next base: position 6,091 of record CBDTYP010000025.1, read on the forward strand.
CGCCGATGACCATGATCATCGAGAGCGGATTCGTGGACTGCGTCATCGGCGACATGGACAACGTGTATCTGGTGCGCCTGGGCGCCAGCGACGAGGTGCGTCAGCAGCGCTTCGAGCACCGCAAGGAGGAGGGCGGCGGGCGCACCCGTCAGCTCGGCGACGATGTCGCCGACCAGGACGCCACGGACGCGGAGCTGCGAAAGCGCCTGTATGGCGACGCGCAAACGATGGCCGCCCTCGAGATCGACACCTCCGGGCGCGGCGTCGACGAATGCGCCCGGGAGATCTGGGAAGGCTTCGTCGCGGCGAAGGGCGACGAGGACTTCTACGGACCTCAGTACGCGAGTTCTCCCTACAAGTTCGGAAACGTCGGCAAGGAAGGACCGGCCTGAGGGCCGCAGGAGGATTCCACGATGTCCTTTTACCTATTGCGTGCGAGGTACGCTCAGGACGCCATGAATGCCCTGGTGGCGCGGCCAGAGGACCGCATGATAACCACCACCAAGCTTCTCAAGGGGATCGGCGGCCGCCTTCATTACTACTTCTTCTGCTTCGGTGAGTTCGACATCGTCCTGCTGTTCGAGCTCCCCGACAACGTGAGCGCCGCGGCGCTCTCCATGGTTCTACAGTCGGCGGGCACCGTCAGCGATGTCGAGACAACGCCGCTCATGACCATGGAAGAAGCCATATCCGCGATGCGCACGGCGGGTGACACCACGGGTGTCTACCAGCCTCCGGGCCGTGGCCGGTCAACGCGTAAGGGTGCGGCGAAAAAGAAGAAGAAAGCCGGGAAGAAGTGATCGGCGATCCAGTGCCGGAGCCTTGCGATCTCTCGGCCAGCGAAGCGAAACGGCTCATCGGGGCTCGCGAGCTCACGCCCCTCGAGTTACTCGACTCATGTATCGCGCGCATCGAAGCGCTGAATTCCGTCGTCAACGCCGTCGTCGCCGATAACTTCGAGCGCGCGCGGGAAGAGGCGAAGGCGGCGGGGGAGCGCGCCGGCGCGGGGCGCGCGCTGGGCAGCCTCGACGGGATCCCCGTCGGCATCGAGGATACCGCCGATACGGAGGTGCTGCGCACCACGTACGGTTCGCGGATCTACGCGCAGCACGTGCCGGACTACGACGAGCATGTCGTGCGGGCGCTGCGCGACGCCGGCGCCATCGTCGTCGCGAAAACCAACACGGCGGAGTTCGCCGCCGGCGCCCACACGACCAACAAGGTCTACGGCGTCACCCGCAACCCCTTCGACCCCCGCCGCAGCTGCGCCGGTCCCTCGGGCGGCTCGGCGGCCGCCCTCGCTACCGGCATGTTGCCTCTGTGCACGGCATCGGATCTGAGCGGTTCCCTCCTGACGCCGGCGGCATTCTGCGGCGTGGCCGCCATGCGTCCCACACCGGGAATCGTCCCGTCGGATCGGCGGGTGGTCGGCATGAGCACTCTCGGGGTGCAGGGCCCGATGGCGCGTAACGTCGGCGATCTCGCCCTCATGCTGTCCGCAATGTCGAGTCCGGGCGGCAGTGATCCGTTAACGGGCGCCGCCGGCGCCGAGGGCCGGGCAGCGCCGGAGCTCGGGGGGCTGCGCGTCGCCGCGAGTGTCGATCTGGGTTACGCGGAGGTGGACGAGAATATCGCCAAGCTGTTTCGCGCGCGGGTGGACACGCTGGCCCCGGTCTTCGCGAGCCTCGAGTGGCGCGACCCGGACATACGCTACTCGAGCTACGCCTTCTGGTATCTCTCAGGCATGCATGTTCTGGCGGCTCACCGGGAGCACTTCAAGCACCACTACGACGCCCTCGGCATGAACGTCGTGACCCACTACGAGTCGGCCATGCACATGGACCCCGAACAGATTGGCTGGGCGGTGGCGGAGCAGACGCGGATTTATCGGCAGCTCGGCGCGTTTTTCCGTGACTTCGATCTGTTGATCTGCCCGACGGCGGCGGTGACACCGTTTCCGACGGAGCTGCCCTACTGCACCCATATCAACGGCGATCGTGCGGACTCGTATCTGCAGTGGACCGATCTCACCGCCGGCGCGAGCCTCACCGGGCATCCGGTCGTGCAGCTCCCCTGCGGAGTCGATCACACGGGCATGCCGTTCGGGATTCAGCTGATCGCGCCTCGGCGCCACGCCGATCGCCTTCTCCTGGACGTCGCCGCGCTGCTGGAGGCTCACATGCAGGAAGTTCCGGCCTTGATGCGACCCGTCGCGGACACGGTGGCCCTCGGTGAGCAGGCGTCGCGCCCGCCACCGGGCTGAGCCGGTATCGGTTCAGCCTTCGCTGCGCGCCCGCTTGACGGCCTTCTCCACGTCCACGGTCGTCTTCACCGGTCCGAGCCGCTCCTCGATCTCGAGATAGGTAGGGGCCGGCCCGCGGGACGTGGATTCCAGGGACTCGCGCATGGCGCGCACGTGCTCCACGGTGGTGCCGCAGCAACCGCCGATAATCTTGGCTCCGGCGTCACGGGCCATGCGTGCGTAGTCCGACATGATCTCCGGCGTGCCGTCGTAGACGACTCTCATCTCGTCGTCGAGCACCGGCAGGCCGCAGTTGCTCTTCGCGACGATGATTGTGCCCGGGTTGGCGCCGTGGGCTATGCCGAGAATCGAATCCAGCAGCTGGGCGGGTCCGACCCCGCAGTTTGCGCCGAAGCCTACGGGATGGTGGTGGCGGCAGGGTTCCAGCTGGACGGCGTCCTGGGGACGGATCCCCATCATCGTCCGGCCGCCGCTGTCGAAGGTCATGGTGGCGATGAAGGGGAGCCCCACCCGGGTCGCGCCGGTGATGGCGGCGCCGAGCTCGTTCTCGGCATACATGGTCTCGATCCAGGCGACATCAACGCCGCCGGCCTTGAGTCCTTCCGCCTGTTCGGTGAAGGCATCCTCCGCCTCGGCGACGGTGCGCTCGCCGAGGGGCTCGAGCACGTCTCCGGTGGGCCCCATGGAGCCCGCCACGACCACCTCGTGACCCGCCTGATCGGCGACCTCCCGGGCTATGGCGGCCCCCGCCTCGTTGAGCTCCCGCACCCGGTCCTCGAGTCCGTGGAGCTGGAAGCGGAACTTGTTTGCGCCGAATGTGTTCGTGAGCAGGATGTCGGCGCCGGCCTCGACCATGGATCGGTGCAGGCCCCGGAGCTTGTCGGGATCCTCGGTGTTCCAGCGCTCGCCGCTCGCCCCGTTGGCGAGCCCGAGCTGGAACAGGTTCGTGCCCATGGCGCCGTCGGCGAGGAGGAAGTCCCGGGTCGCCAGTAGCTCTGTAATCTTGTCGGTCATCGCTTCTCGTCCGGGCTCACTTCTCCGCGCTGATGTAGACGATCCAGGCTTCGTCGGCCTCGCCACGCTCAGCGGGCTCGAACTCTCCGTTGCCTTCGTCGCTGTCCTCGTCGTCTCCCTGCCAGTACACGGTGACCCGCTGGAATCCGGCTTCCAGCAGAATCTCCCGGATCTCGGGGAGCGTCCAGAGCCGCCACTCGTAGGTGAACGCATTCTTCATGCGCGACCCGTCGGGGAAGCTGAAGTGGATCTTACACACCATATCCCCGGTGATGGGGTCGAAGCTGGCCTGATCCCATATATAAGTGAAGTCGTCGTACTTCGTGCGCTCGCGCATCTCCTTGTACGCATCGGAGCCGCCGTAGGCGTCCAGGAAGAAGACGCCGTCCTCCACCATGCTGTCGCAGACGCTTCGGAAATAGCTCCGTAGCTGATCGCGCTCCTTGAATATCCAGTAGCTGAAATTCATGGCGAGGACGATGTCGGCGGGCTCGGCCTTTACGTGGAGCACGTTCTCGTTGAGCAGCGTGATCCGTTCCCGGGCATCTCCCAGCTTCGCCACGTGGTGCTTCCGGCCCCAGTCCTGCACGTCGCGATCCAGGTCGACCGCGATGGCGCGGTTTCGCTTGCGGCGGCGAACCCACTCGCAGGATGTATTGGCGGTGCCACCGAAATCCTCTCGCAGCACCTGCGCCCGGCGATTTCGCAGTGACTTGAAGGTGTCGTCGACGAAGTCGATCTCCGCCTCAACGCATTGAACGGAGTCCTCGTAGAGCACGTGACGGTCGGCCTTGCCGGCCATGGTGTCACGCTTCTTCTTGCCGTGGCGGATATCGATAACGTTCTGGGATAGAGCTGCCATTCAGTAGTTCCTTCGCGTTTCTACGACCAAAGTGTAGCGCGCTCGCCGCCGCGGGCCACCCGCGTGTGCGAGGCGCGCCCAAGGATCCACGATCCGGAGCAAAAGGGCAAAGGATTGTGCGCGCAGAAACCGGTCGGTCAGGCGCGGCGGAGAAGCTTCATCGATCCGCGTACGCCTCGGACCAGGTATGCAAACGACAATGAGAGGGGATCTCCGCGGGTGCCGGCGCGTCGCATGTAGTCGGCGGACGGGAACGCATGCTCTTTCAGCAGCGCGATCCGCGCACGCCATGTGGGCAGCGCCGCGAGATCCGAGCGCCAGATGTCGATGGTGCGCTGCCCGGTAGAGATGACGGGCGTGACGTTGGTTTCGTTGGAGCCAACGAAGAAGTAGCGGGCGCCGTGGACGGCGGCCTGGTACTCGGCTGCCAGCCCCTTGCGCGCGACGCTTTGCTCCAGCTCCGCAATGTCGCCGGCACCCATGGATTCGAGGAGTCGATGGATGTCGTAGAGCCACACCAGCCTGTCGGTGCCCCGGTGGTGTGCCCGGTGCAGTGCCGCGATGAGCAGCGCGTCCACGGACGTGGGACAGCGGACGGACGCAGGATGCTCCGGCAGCTGCCGCGAGCGCGCCAGCAGCTCCGCCAGGCTGAACAGCCGCGCGTAGCGTTGCCGATTGCTGATGCGCCAATGGACGTCGACGTTGTGGCGAATGCCCCGCCGGTCGATCTTCGTGTATCCACGCTGATGGGACGTCAATCGGCCGTCGGATGCTGTGTACGCCCGATAGCCGAGAGCCGACGCGACCCCGTCGAGGACCGGCAGCTGAGACTCTTCCACCAGGATGTCGGTATCGTCCCGGGGCCGCAGGTGCGGGCTTGAATAGTGGCTGAAGGCGAGGGCGCTGCCCTTGAATACCAGCACCTGGACGCCCGCGTCGTGCAGTGCGCGGAGCAGCCGCTGCATCTCGGCCACGCGGACGGCGTCCGCCGCCGCATCGTTTCGCGCGAGCACGGTCAGCATGTCCCGGTGCCTGTCGCGGCCGTCCTCGGGCCGGTGGACGCCGAGCCCCTGGTGCACCAGCGGCAGGACGCCGTGGCGGAGTGCCGCTGCCGCCAGATCTCCCGGGCAGGGCAGCGTGGACGCCGGGACGGCCTCGCCGCGGACAAGCCTGGCGAGCAGGATCATCGTGGCGAGCTCGTCGCCGGGCCCGGGGCTTGCGCCGGCGGCGCTCACGGAATGCTGGCAGCGATGAGATACATGGCTGAGATCATAGGTCAGAAGCGGGCGGTCTACCGCGATACAATGCGCGCCACCCACAATGCCCGGCGAGCGGGCGGGAGAACGATCATGAGTCTCGATGGGCTCGCGCCCCCCGGGGTCGTCGTGAATCACCTCAAGGGCGACCCGGAGGAACGCCGCGTCAACGGCTGGCTGGAAGGCGCCGCCGGGGACGAACTCGACCTGGCGCTACTCGGCGTTCCGTTCGACGGCGCCTCCACGGTGCGCGCGGGGTCCCGGCACGGCCCCGATGCGGTGCGCCAGGCGCTCAGCTACTACACGACCTACTCCAGCGAGACGGGTGTCGACATGGCGTCCATGCGCGCCGCCGACGTCGGCGACGTGCCGGTGGTCGTCACGGACATGCGCGGCACGTTCGAGCGGGTGGCCGCCGCGTCGAGGCAGCTCGTGGAGCGCGGCATCAGGTTCGCCTGCGTCGGCGGCGACCATTCCATCACGTGGCCGCTGCTCGAAGGCGTCACCGGCGCGCTCGAAGGCAAGCAGCTCGGCGTCGTGCACTTCGACGCCCACCACGATCTCCGCGAGGCACACTTCGGCGCCGAGTCCAGCGGCGTGCCCTTCCGCAAGGCATTGGAGTTTCCCGGCGCGCCGATCGCGGGCCGCAATCTCGTGCAGATCGGCATGACCGAGTTCTGCAATTCACCCGCGCACGCAGAATACGCGAAGGAGCAGGGCGTTACCGTGATACCGGGCCTCAGCGTGCGGCGTGACGGTATCGAGTCGGTCGTCGAGCGGGCCCTGGAGGCGGCGTGCGACGGCACGGATGCCCTGTACGTGTCGGTGGACGTGGACGCCATCGACCAGTCCCAGGCCCCGGGCACCGCCGCGCCGAACCCCGCCGGGCTCGACGCCCGGGATGTGCAGTACGCGCTCGGAAAGATCGGCGCCCACCCGAAGGCCATTGCCATGGACGTGGTGGAGATCTCTCCGCCCCTGGACGTCAACAACATGACCGGCAACCTGGGAGCGATGCTCGTGTTGAGCTTCTTCATGGGCATCGCGTCGGCCCACGCTTGTGAGAAGGCGACCCGATGAATATTCAAGAGGTCTCGGAAGGCCACGACGGCGTCGCGCACCGCTACTGGACCCGCAGTGACGGGTCCCGTATCGCCTACCATCGCCGGAATGGGCGCTCACCGACCGTGGTCTTCCTCGGCGGCTTCAGCTCCGACATGACCGGCACCAAGGCGTCACACCTGGACGACTGGTGCCGGGACCGGGGACAGGCTTATCTGCGCTTCGACTACCAGGGACACGGCGCATCCAGCGGCCGCTTCGTCGATGGCACCATCGGTACCTGGCGGGACGACGCCATCGCAGTCATCGAAGGCTGCACCGAAGGGCCCGTGATGATGGTCGGGTCCAGCATGGGTGCGTGGATCATGCTGCTCGTGGCGCGTGCCCTCTCGCGAAGCATTCATGGCCTGGTGGGGCTCGCGGCCGCGCCGGACTTTACCGAGGAGCTCGTCTGGCGGCGCCTCCCGGAGGACGTCCGCGAGCAGCTGGCGAGCGAGGGCGTCATCCATGTGCCTTCCGACTACGACGTGGAGGGCTGTCCCATCAGCCACACCCTGGTGAGCGAGGCCCGGGATCATCTGTTGCTGGACACGCAGATCCCGCTCGATTGCCCGGTCAGGCTGGTGCACGGCCTCGACGACACCGACGTGCCCTGGGAGATGTCCCATCGGCTGCTGCAGACGCTGATCTGCGCCGACGCGACCCTCGAGCTCGTCAAGGGCGGCGATCATCGGCTCTCGGAGCCCGCGGACCTTGCGCGCCTGTCCCGCGCCGTCGGCGAGCTGCTGGACGGCGAGTGCTGAAGACGCGGTTCCGCGCGGTGGAGCATCTCGACGAGCAACGCATGTTGGAAGGGCTGCCCGCCGACGCGCGCTCTCGCCTCCGCTCCGTGACGGTGCTCGACGAGGTCGACTCCACCAACCGTTTTCTGCTGGAGGGCGAATGCCTCGCCGTCGGGGTGCATGCCTGCGTGGCCGAGTCCCAGAGCGCGGGCCGGGGTCGGCGGGGCCGGCAGTGGGTATCTCCGGCCGGTGCGAACCTGTACCTCTCGGTGTTGTGGGTCCTCGACGCGGCGCCCCGACCGGTGCAGGGCATGAGTCTCGCCATCGGGGTGGGCGTTGCGAAGGCGTTGGAGTCGCTCGGTGTCACGGGAGTTACCCTTAAGTGGCCGAACGATGTTCTGCTCGGCGGCGACAAGCTGGGCGGCATCCTCGTGGAGATCGCGGCCGGCGGCGCGGGACCCTGGCGGGCTGTGGCGGGCATCGGAATCAACGTCCACATGCCCGGGGATGCGGCGGCCGGGATCGATCAGCCGTGGACGGATCTCGCCTCCCGGGGCGTCCATCCGGGCCGCAATCGCCTCGCATCCCGGGTGCTCGAGGAGGTGATCGCGGCGGGGGATCGCTTCGCCGAGACCGGTTTCGAGGGGTTTCGCGACGACTGGGAGTGTCGCGACGCCGTTCGCGGCCGCGCGGTGGAGGTGCGGGACGGCTCACAGGTGCTCGCGGGCACGGCGCGGGGCGTCGATGCCGACGGGGCGCTGCTCGTGGAAGCCGACGGCGCGTGCCGCCGTGTCTTCGCCGGGGACGTGAGCCTGCGCCTGGCGCGCTGAGGCGCACCGCCGCCCCCGGGAAGCGGCCGAATCCACCGGCTGTATACTTGAATACAGGAAGTCGGGAGCTCCCGGAGTGTCGATGTGAAGTGGGTCGTCCTGTGTCTGGTACTGGCGAACGCCGCCTTCTTCGGGTGGCAGCTCAGCCGGGATCGGGAAGTCGTCGTCGCCAGAGAGACCGTGCCGCCCGCATCCAACGCCGCCATGGTCAACCGGTTGCTGCTGGTGAACGAGGTGGAGCCCGGTGTGCTGCGCCGGCGGCGTAGCTCGCCCCTCGCGGGTTCGGCTACGGACTCGGTGCCGCCTGCCCCCGTGGTAGCCGCGCGCGCGGCCCCTGAGGCGGGCACGGCGCCTGCCCAGGTCCCCCTGGAGAATGTCCTGGCGCTGCCCCATGACTCCGCCATCGCGTGCTACACCATCGGCCCCCTCGACAACGAGGACGACATCTCGGCCCTCGGCGCCTGGTTCAACGCCCAGGGCAGCCAGGCGACGCTACGCGACGACGAGCGCCGCGAGGTCTCCAGCACCTGGGTATTCATGCCTCCCCAGGAGAGTCGTGACGCCGCCAACGAGCTGGTGCGGGAGATGGAGGCGGCCAACATCGAGGACATCTACGTGATTCCCCGCGGGGACATGGCCAACGCCATCTCGCTGGGACTCTTCAGCCAGAACGAGACTCTCGAGCGACGGGTGACCCAGCTCGAGTCCAGGGGCTTCACACCATCGGTGCTGCCCCGCTATCGGACGGTGACGGCGTCCTGGTTCGACGTCACGACCAGCACGGATCAGCCCATGACCGTCGGCGTGCTGGATCAGATCTTTCCCGATCTGGTCATTCGTCAGGTGGCTTGCGGGGATGGGCCAATTGCGGGGGATCCCGCGATTACCTACAATTCCTCCGACCTGCGGCAGGAAGGCAGCTACTCCGACAACGCCACCGGCGCAGCGTTGGATGCACCCGGCCGCTCTGGCACCCAGTAGCTCGGTTCGACCCTCTATGAGCGAGTCAGCGACGGAGCGGCGGTTCGACTCCCGGTACGCAGCACAGCCGTGTGGCCGCGGCGCCGCCATGGGTACTTCGCCGGCCGGCTTAGCTCAGTTGGTAGAGCAGTTGCCTTGTAAGCATCAGGTCGCGGGTTCGACTCCTGCAGCCGGCACCACCTCTTCGTCGACCACCCGACCGCCAGATCCCGGATCGTGACCGACCTCGGCAAGGGTTACACCCACTACACGTGGATCGTCACCCGGGACACCATCCTCGGCGACAGCAGCGAGGCCGTGGGCAAGATCGGCCCGAGCGGCGCCGACAACCGCGCACCCTTCGATTCGGTCATCATCCACGGCGAGCACTTTCGCATGCTGAACGACGCGGGGGTGGCGCAGTTCTCGGGCTACATACTCGGCAACTACCGCGGCCACGAGCCACTCCACGACTACGGCTCGGAGAATGGCTGCACGTTCATCGAGTTCGAGCAGAACGGCGAGTGGATCTCACTCGAAGAGTTCCAACGCCGCGGCCCCACCCACAAACCCTGAGTTGTTCTAGCTTCTTGATGAATGTTTTGCGGCGCAGTTGAGTCGGCGAGTGAGTGATAGGGACGCATTCTTCTCCACGCCCCTTGCCGAGAGTGACGGTGAGCTCGCCGCGATCATCGCCGGCGAGCTGGAGCGCCAATCCGACCAGGTCGAGCTGATCGCGTCGGAGAATCTCGTCAGCCGGGCCGTGCTGGAAGCCCAGGGCTCGGTCTTCACGAACAAGACCGTGGAAGGCTACCCGGGCCGGCGCTACTACGGCGGCGTCGAGTGGGCCGACGCGCTGGAGCGGCTCGCCATCGACCGCGCGTGTCGTCTATTCGATTGCCGTCATGCCAACGTGCAACCCCATTCCGGGAGCCAGGCCAACCAAGCCGTGTACCAGGCGCTGCTGGCGCCGGGGGATCCGATCCTGAGCATGGAGCTGGCCATGGGTGGACACCTGAGCCACGGCGCGCCGCCGAACCAGTCGGGAAAGCTGTTCGACGTGCGCCACTACGGCGTGCGGCGTCAGGACGGATGCATCGACATGGACGAGGTGGCGGAGCTCGCCCGATCCCATCGCCCGAAGCTCATCATCGCCGGCGGTTCGGCGTATCCCCGCGTCATCGATTTCGCGGCCTTCCGCTCCGTCGCGGACGACGTGGGCGCGTACCTGCTGGTCGACATGGCCCACATCGCCGGTCTCGTCGCCGGTGGTGTCCACCCGTCTCCCGTTCCCCATGCGCACGTCACGACGAGCACGACCTACAAGAGCCTGCGCGGCGCCCGGGGTGGTCTGATCCTCACCGACGACGACGATCTGGCGCGCCGCTTTGCGTCCGCGCTGTTCCCCGGCATCCAGGGCAGCGCCATGCTGCACGCCATAGCCGGCAAGGCCGCCTGTCTCGGAGAGGCCCTGATGCCGGCATTCGCCGAGTACGCGGCGGCATCGGTGGAAAATGCGCGGATCCTGGCGGCGGTGATCCAGGAGGCGGACTTCGACGTGGTATCGGGGGGCACGGACACGTCGCTCCTGCTGGTGGATCTGCGCTCCCGGGGCATCACGGGCAAGCAGGCCAGCGACAGGCTGGAGCGGGCCGGGTTCACCTGCAATAAGAATGCCGTTCCCTACGACGACGAGAAACCCTCCGTCACCTCGGGGCTGCGGCTCTCGAGCGCGGTCGGCACCACCCGGGGGTTCGGCGCGGCCGAGTTCACGAGGATCGGCCGCTGGATGATCGGGGTGTTGGGGGAGCTCGTGGACGGTGACGCTCTGGATGTCTGCGAGGCGACGCGCCGGGACGTCGCCGAGCTGTGTCACGCATACCCCATTTATACCGGGCCCTGATCCGGGCCCCGATCCGGGCCTTGATCCGCGTCCTGGCGGCCGTTCATGCCCGAGTGCCGATCTGATAGAATCGGTAGACGCGCTTGTTCCGGCAATACGCCCGCGCGACAACACAAAGCCGGAACACCGGCCTCCGGCCGGGGTGGAGCCGGGGTAGATCGTTCCTGAGAGCGGCTGCCGGCTCCGGACTTGGGGGATCGTCTTTTTTGGACCGCGTGGGGCTTCCCGCGCGCCGCCCATGCACGCGTTGCAGGGTGCGCCGCGCGTCAGCGCCGGGCACGGTGTCCATGGGACGCCCCGGGTTGATTCCTGGGCGAACGACCAGAGAGTGGCGAGCCATGTATCTCGGCAGCACGACGCAGGCGCGACTCGAAGAGGCCATCCGCGACATCGCGTCGGGTCTCTCGCCGCTGGTCGGGGAGCCGTTCTTTCAATCCCTGGTACAGTTGCTCGGCGATACGATGGGCGCCGAGCACGTGTTCGTGGCCGAGCTCGACTGCGTCGATCACGATCGCGCCAATCTGGTGGCGCTCTCCAGCCACGGTCAGATCTCGAGCGCCCGGACCCTCACGCTCGGCGGCAGCGCTAGCCAGCTGGTGCTCGACCAGGGTGGCCTCAGCATCTCGACCCGCGTCCTGGACGAGTTTCCAGACGATGAGATGCTGGCCAGCCTCGAGGCCCAGAGCTTCGTCGGCCGCAGGCTTCTGGATTCGGCCGGCATCTCCGTGGGATTGATCGGCGTGGCCCACAGCGCCCCGCTTCCGGATCCCTCCTTTGTAGAGTCTCTCCTGGGGACGTTTACCGGGCGCACCGCCGCGGAGCTCGAGCGCCGTCGGATGGAGAACGTGCTGCGCGACAACGAGCTCCGTCTGCGCTCCATCGTGGAAAGCGCGCCCGTGAGCATCAACGAGATCGACCCTTCCGGCCGCTTCCTCAGCATCAATGCCGAGGGTGCGCGACAGGCGGGCGGCGTGTATGCCGACGAGATCATCGGTCAGTCCTATGTGGACTACGTGGCGCCATGGGACCAGAAGCGCGTATCGGATTTACTCACCGAGGCAGGTGAGGGGCGGGTATGTCAGTTCGAGTACACCAACATCGTCGACGGCGAGGCGCGGGTCCTGAGCGCGAGCCTCGTCCCCCTGCGGGACGAGGACGGGGAGGTAGTGAAGTTGCTCAACTACTCTCACGACATCACCGCCCAGAAGGAGTCGGAAGAGCAGCTCGTGCATCGTGCCGAGCACGACAACCTCACGGATCTCCCCAACCGGGGGCTGTTCATGGATCGACTGCGTTCCGGCATCGCGCGGGCGAAGCGTAACAATCAACCCCTGGCGCTCCTGTTCGTGGATTTGAACGACTTCAAGCCGGTCA
>CBDTYP010000026.1:0-18028 GCA_965364645.1 uncultured Gammaproteobacteria bacterium
GCGACGCTGCGCTTCACCCACTACGATCTCGAGAACACGGCGCCCGGGCAGTCCAGCAGCCTGTCCCGCACGATTCCCTCGGCCAGCCTCGACACCGGCATGTTCTTCGAGCGGGACTGGTCCATCGGTGGGCGCGGGTTCCTGCAGACGCTCGAGCCGCGGCTCTTCTACCTCTACGTGCCGTTCAAGAATCAGGACGACATCCCGATTTTCGACAGCGGCGAGTTCGATTTCACGTTCGACCAACTGTTCAGGGAGAACCGATTCACCGGCGCCGATCGGGTCGGCGACGCGAATCAGGTGAGTCTCGCCCTCACCTCCCGCCTGCTCACCAGCGGCAGCGGCGAGGAGTACCTGCGCTTCAACATCGGCCAGATACTCTATTTCCGTGACCGGGAGGTGACGCTGCCCGGCGCACCCGTCGAGACATCGAGTACCTCACCACTGGTGATGGACCTCACCGCCACCATCAACCGCCAGTGGCAGTTCAACAGCGGGGTCCAGTGGGATTTCACGACCGACCGGATCGCCAAGAACAACACGGGGCTGCGCTATCAGCCCGATCCGCTGAGGGTGTTCAACGTCTCCTACGCTTTCTCGCCCGACAATTTCGAGCAGACCGACATATCCATGGCCTGGCCGATGGCGAAGGACTGGCGTTTCGTGGGCCGGTGGGCATACTCTCTGGAACAGAACAAGACCGTCGAGGGGTTCGGCGGCGTAGAATACGAAAGCTGTTGCTGGGCGTTCCGCACCGTCATACGACGATATCTGAGCGGTACGAGGACGACGAACGCCTTCTTTTTCCAGCTCGAGTTCAAGGGATTGGCCGGGGTCGGCGGAAGCACGGTCGATTTCCTGGAGCGCAGCATTCCTGGATACGAGAACGACTTTTGAAACTGACTGACTTAGTGCTCTCGGCCGGACTCGCCGCCGGGCTTTCCCTCGCGATATCCATCGACGCGCGCTCCCAGACGGCGCCCGAGATCATCGAGATCGATCGCATCGTCGCGGTGGTCAACGACGACGTCATCGTCCAGAGCGAGATGCTGACGCGCATGCGAGTGGTCATCGAGCAGCTGGAGAATTCCGGCGTCCCCGCACCGCCCCGGGACGTCCTCGAGAAGCAGGTCCTCGAGCAGCTGATACTCGATCGTCTGCAGATGCAGATTGCGACGAGGACCGGGATCCGCGTCGACGACGAAGCGCTCAACCGGCAGATCGCCGATATCGCCCGCCGCAACAACCTCACGCTGCGCGAGTTCCGGGACATCCTCGAGCGGGACGGCTTCGTATTCGCGACGTTCCGCGAGGAGATCCGCAAGGAGCTCATGAAGAGCCGGGTGCAGCAACGGCAGGTGCAGGACCGCGTTCAGGTCACCGACAGGGACATCGACAATTACCTCGCCACGCGGGACAAGCAGGGCGGCGAGGATCCGGAGTACCGGCTGGGCCACATCCTCGTCGCCGTTCCTGACGGCGCCTCGCCGGAGGAGCTGGCCGATGCGCGGGACGAAGCGGACGACATCGTCGCGCGGCTGCAGGCCGGGGCCAATTTCGGGCGCACGGCCGCCGCCGAGTCCGACGGGCAGCAGGCTCTGGAAGGGGGCGATCTCGGTTGGCGAAAGGGCGGCGAGCTGCCCACGCTGTTCGAGGAAGCCGCTCCGAAGCTCGACAAGGGGGAAGTTTCGGACGTCATCCGCAGCTCCAGCGGCTTTCACATCATCAAGTTGATCGACGTGCGCGGCGCCGAGCGTCATGTGATAAACCAGACCCACGCCCGGCATATCCTCATCAAGACCAACGAGGTTCTCAACGCCAACGCGGCACGCTCGCGGCTGCGCTTACTGCGGGCGCGGATACTGAACGGCGCCGACTTCAATGAGCTTGCCCGGGCGAGCTCCGACGACCCGGGCTCCGCGGTCAAGGGCGGAGACCTGGGTTGGCTGAGTCCCGGCGACACCATCTCGCCTTTCGAGAAGACCATGAACTCCCTCGAGGTCGACGCGATCAGCGAGCCCTTCGAGACACAGTTCGGCTGGCATATCGTGCAGGTGCTGGGCCGCCGCGACCGGGACAGCACCGACGAGGTCCGGCGCGCGAAGGCCGCGGAGGCCCTCCAGAAACGCAAGATCGACGAGGAGCTGCAGTCCTGGTTCCGGCAGATCCGCGACGAGGCCTACATCGAGTATCGCCTGGACGAGTGAGTCCCGGCGCGAGCATGGAAGGCCCGTGAATACCCATCGGCCACGCAAGCGCTTCGGCCAGCACTTCCTGCACGACGATGCCGTCGTGGCCCGCATCCTGCGCGCCATCGGACCGCGGCCGGGCGATCGGCTGGTGGAGATCGGCCCTGGCCTCGGGGCCCTGACCGGCGCCCTGCTCGAGAGCGGCGCGGATCTCGACGTCATCGAGCTGGACCGGGATCTCGCCGCGAAGCTGCAGGTCGCTCACGAGGGCGAGGCACGCATCCGCGTCCACCAGGCCGACGCCCTCGACTTCGATTTCCAGGGGCTGGGATCCGCCGACCGCAGGCTGCGGGTAGTGGGCAACCTTCCCTACAACGTGTCCACGCCGCTGCTGTTCCACCTCCTGGACCAGGCTGACGTCATTGACGACATGCATTTCATGCTGCAGCGTGAAGTCGTGGACCGCATCGTCGCCCCGCCGGGCGGGAAGAGCTATGGACGCTTGACCGTCATGGTGCGACTTCTCTGCGAGAGCGAGAAGCTCTTCGACGTGAGCGCCGGTGCGTTCCGCCCTCCGCCTCGGGTGACGTCCGCGGTGGTTCGCCTGGGGGTTCGCCGCGCGCCCTGCGTCAGCCTCGAGGATGCCGCGGCGTTCCGGCACCTGGTCGCCAGGCTCTTCTCCCGGCGCCGCAAGACGCTGCGCAACAGCCTGCGGGATCAGCTGAGTGAAGCCGAGATCGAAGGACTCGGCATCGATCCCATGGCACGGCCGGAGACACTGGATCTCGGCGCCTTCGCGGCGCTCGCCAATACCATCCACGGCAAGGGCGGAGACGGCTGAAGGCTCTCCCGGCCGGGGCTCGGCGCCCGCGGGACTTGTACACAGAATCTGTGGATAAGGTTGTGGAGAGTTTGCGACAAATGGCCCCCGGTGCTTATCCATGTAGGCTTTGTAACGAATTGGCCAAGAATTAGCCGATTCGACCTATCTATCGACAAAACAAAGGGTTATAGACGAGTGGTCGGCGGCTGGTCGGAGGGGCCGGATTCCGACCCCGGGGGCCCCGGGGCGGGCGTCAGTTATGTGCATAAGTTGACATACTGGATGAAACAGATGCGCCTATCTGTCTGTTGGGCGGGAACTTTCCCCGACCGCCGACGCCCTAGGCCGATGCGCTCAGCTGACGGCGAAGGGCCGCGATGACATCCGCCGTGCGGGGGCGCACGCCACGCCACAGATAGAAGGACTCGGCAGCCTGCTCCACCAGCATGCCGGCGCCGTCCTCGCAACGCGCCGCGCCCGCGCTCCGCCCCCAGTTCATGAACGGCGTCGCCCGGGCGGAGTACATCATGTCGTAGCAACACGCGCCGTCGGCCACCACACGACTCGGAACCTCCGGCAATTCGCTCTGCAGGCTGGCTGAGGTCGCGTTGATCAGAAGATCGAACGCGTGTCCGGTCAATGCGTCCAGGGCGACGGCCGAGACCGGTCCCAGCGTCGCGAAGCGGCCGGCGAGCTCCACGGCCCGCCCGTGGGTGCGGTTCGCGATGACGAGGACGCGGGGCCCCGCTTCCAGCAGCGGCGCGACGACGCCCCGGGCCGCGCCGCCGGCGCCGACGAGCAGCACGCGGCTCCCGGCGAGCGCGATGCCATAGTTCTCGCGCAGATCCCGGACGAGTCCGACACCGTCGGTGTTATCCGCCTGCCGCCGGCCGTCTTCGTCGAAGCACAGCGTGTTGGCGGCGCCCGCACGGGTCGCGCGGTCGCTCGCGGAGTCGGCGATGGCGAAGGCCTCCTCCTTGAAGGGCAGCGTCACGTTGAGGCCGCGCCCTCCGGCCTCCTGGAACGCAGAGACGGCGTCCGCGAAGGCGCCGGGCTCCACGTGGATCGCTTCGTAACGGAGCGCCTCACCGGTCTGCGCGGCAAACTCGGAATGGATAAACGGCGACTTGCTGTGGGAGATTGGGTGACCCATGACCGCGTAACGGTCCACGGGCGCGGGAGTCGCGGAAGCGATGGCGGCTAACCGCCCTGAGACTGGGCCTGGCCCTGGGAAATCGCCTGCAGACCACCCTTGAGCACGTGACTGTCGAAGCCCGCCTCGCTCATTATGTAGGCCGCGGCCTGGCTGCGCCTGCCCGTCTCACAGTAACATATGTACTTCTTATTGGAGTCGAAACCCTCGGCCTTCAGCCGGAGCATGAACAGGGGAATGTTAACGCTGCCCTTGATGCTCCCCGCCTTGTGCTCGCTCTCCATGCGCACGTCGATGAGCACCGCCCCCTGCTTGACCATGGCCTTGGCCTGCTCGAGGTCGACCTCCTTCAGCATCGGCTCCTTCAGCAGCTGATTGAAATCTTCCTTCGACAGGCGCATGAGCAGCCCGTCGCTGTCCATGATGACGGTGGCGTTGCGCTTGCCCTCGGAGAGCAGCGCTTCCTCGCCGAAGGCGTCGCCGTCGCCGAGCTGGGCGAGAGTCACCTTGGACCCGGATGCGGAAGCCCGGGCGACCTTACACTTGCCCTGGCAGATGATGTAGTAGTAGTCGCCATCATCGCCCTGCTTGACGATGACCTGGCCCGCCTTCACGGGCATCTCGTGAAGGCGCATGAACATGTGCTGGATATTCGCGGGAGGAATGCGCAGGAATGCCTTGGATTGCAGGATCCGGGTCATCCAGTCGCCGCTGGTGCCGGCATCGATGTTGCTCTGGCCCGAAGGCCCCTGGTCCATCGAGACCTCGCTCACCTCGATTCCGGAGAGTTGGTCCCAGGTCAGCAGAATGTCCAGAAGGTCGGTATCGAAGCGCACGATAGTGACCTTGGTCTTCGCCCGCGCGGTCACCTGGCGTGGCTGCTGATTGGCGATGGGATGCTTGGATTCCTTGCTACCGCCGCGCAGCACGCCGGCGATCCCGGTGTCATTGCGAAGCTCCAGATCCCCGTCCAGCAGGTACACGGTCTTGCGGTCCATGTCGCCCTTCTTGAAGACGTCACGGCCCGCGGCCACGTCTTCGATGACCGCCTTCTGGGCGAGCTCCTGAAAATTCTCGTGGTTCAGCGACTGGGGCGGAACCAGCGTCTTCAGGACTGCCTTGTCGAGGAGTCTTTCGGGCATTTCGAACCTCAATTCCCGGCGAGTTCAACACTTCCGGCCGCCAGACCGCCGGTCAATCACTTATTTTAGGTATCCACCGGGTCTTTGGATAGGGGCGGCGATGGCGTCGGATCAACCCCCCGACGGGATTGTTGCGTGGTAAATGGGAAGTACTTGGCATTTTCGGGATGTCCGGGGGAATTCCCTTCGGGCAGTTCCTGGCGCATGGCCTGTCCACCGGACCCGGCGGCGCTTGTGCCGATGCCCCGCCTCGGGCTAAATGACGGGGCACGGCACCAATCGCGTGCCCCATCGTGGCGGAGAACCATGATCGATCCCAAGACCCTCGATACGCTGGTGAGCAGAATCGCGGAAGGCCTCCCGGCCGGCTTCGGCAAGGTGCAGGAGGACCTGCGCAACAACCTGCACGCCGCGGTGTCGGCCGCGCTGACGCGCATGGACCTCGTCTCCCGCGAAGAATTCGACGTGCAGGCGGCGGTGCTCGCGCGCACGCGAGAGAAGCTCACCGCGCTGGAGCACAAGGTGGCCAATCTCGAAGACGCCGTCGACGGAGGCACAACGCCCGGAGACCCCATCCCGAAAGGCTGAAGGGCCCACGAATTCCGCGCCCGGGGGCCCTGTGTCCCCGGAACGCGACCGGCTAGCCTGATCCCATGGACTCCGAATCCGGCGAGGGACACCTCGCGGTCGTATTCGCTCGCGCGCGCATCGGCGTCGAGGCGCCGTTGGTGACCGTCGAGGTGCATCTCACCGGCGGGCTGCCCCGGTGGACCATGGTCGGGCTGCCGGCGACCGCGGTCAGGGAGAGCAAGGACCGCGTGCGCGGGGCGTTGATGAACAGCGGCTTCGCGTTTCACGACGGGCACATCACCGTGAACCTGGCGCCGGCGGATCTGCCGAAGGACGGCGGGCGCTTCGATCTCCCCATCGCTGTCGGCATCCTCGCCGCCAGCGCCCAGGTGCCGAAGACGGCGCTCGCTGAGCACGAGTTCGTGGGCGAGCTCGCGCTCACGGGCGCCACGCGCACCACCGGCGGCGTGCTGC
This sequence comes from uncultured Gammaproteobacteria bacterium, assembly GCA_965364645.1. GTDB lineage: Bacteria > Pseudomonadota > Gammaproteobacteria > HK1 > HK1 > JAABYT01. Next base: position 6,352 of record CBDTYP010000026.1, read on the forward strand.
CGGCATCGCTCGCGGCCAGGGACGCGGGCCGCGCCCTGGTGGTGGCGCGGGGCGACGCCGACGAGGCCGCCCTGGCCCGAGGCGCCCGGGTGCTCCCCGCCGACAAGCTGCGCGACGTGTACGGGCATCTCGCCATCGGCAGGATCATCGACCCGCACCGGGCTGTCCCCGCCTGTTCGAACGATGCGCCGTGCAACGACCTCGACGACATCCAGGGGCAGTACAGCGCCAAGCGCGCCCTCGAGATCGCCGCGGCCGGCGCCCACAACCTGCTGCTGGTGGGCCCGCCCGGAACCGGCAAGACCATGCTGGCCACGCGCCTGCCAGGCATCCTCCCGCCCATGTCGGAGGGTGAGGCTCTCGAGTGCGCTACCGTCCAGTCCGTGAGCGGCCATCCGTTTCGCGCGGACCATTGGGGCCGGCGCGTCTTCCGCGCGCCCCACCACACCACCTCCGGCGTCGCGCTGGTGGGCGGCGGCGGCAGGCCACGCCCGGGTGAGATCTCGCTCGCCCATCACGGCGTGCTCTTCCTGGACGAGCTGCCGGAGTTCGATCGGCGGGTGCTGGAAGTGCTCCGCGAGCCCATCGAGTCCGGAAGCGTCAGTATCGCGCGGGCCGCCAATCATTGCGTGTTCCCGGCGCGCTTCCAGCTGGTTGCCGCGATGAATCCCTGTCCCTGTGGACATCTCGGCGACGGCAGCGGACGCTGCCACTGCACCGCCGATCAGGTTCAGCGCTATCGCAAACGCGTGTCCGGTGCACTGCTCGATCGCATCGACATGCAGGTGGAGATGCCACCCGTGGCCATCGAGCATCAGGGTACGGGATCGCGGAGCCCGGGAGATTCCAGCGCTTGTGTGCGGGCCCGTGTGGCCCGCGCCCGGGAACGGCAGATGCGCCGCGGCGGTTGTCCCAACCAGTATCTGCCGGCGGGTGAAGTCGAGAGCCATTGTCGCCTCGAAGCGAACGACAACCGCCTGCTCGCCGCCGCTATCGAACGTCTGCATCTTTCCGTGCGTGCGCGGCATCGCGTGCTGCGGGTCGCGAGGACCATCGCCGATCTCGCCGACCGGGACGCGATCGATACTGCGCATCTGAGCGAGGCCATTCAGTATCGAAACATGGAGAGAACATTGACAACCTGACTCCGGGCTCGCATGACGGGCCGCTTGCATGGGTCTCGTGATTCAGTTGAAATGCGGAGCATGATAGAAGAGCGTAATGACTATCGGTTCGCCGTCGCGGTCCAGAGTATCTACATCGACGACGAGTCGGAGCCGGACTCCAATCGCTACGTGTTCGCATACACGGTCACCATCCGCAACGTCGGCACGGTTCCCGCGCAGCTACTCACCCGTCACTGGGTCATAACCGATGCCGACGGCAAGGTTCAGGAAGTACGCGGCGATGGCGTGGTCGGCGAGCAGCCGAGGCTCGTGCCAGGGGAAGATTTTCAGTACACGAGCGCGGCGCTAATCGAGACACCGGTCGGGACCATGGAAGGAAGCTATCAACTGATGGCGGACGACGGCGTCGCGTTCGACGCGGCTATCCCGCTGTTCCGGTTGTCGATCCCGAACATTCTTCACTGACGGCGGCCGCCGAGAGATTCGCTAAGGTAGTTCGTGGCCACCTATGCCATCGGCGACGTGCAGGGTTGCTTCGACGAACTCGAGGCGCTGCTGCATCTCGTGAACTTCCGGCGCGGCGGCGATCGCTTGTGGTTCGTTGGCGATCTCGTCAACCGCGGCCCGAAGTCCCTGGCTGTCCTGCGCTACGTCTCGGAGCTCGGCGACGACGCGCGCATTGTCCTCGGTAATCACGACCTCAATCTCGTCGCCGTCGCCGCCGGCGCGCGCGAGCTGCGGCCCCAGGACACGCTCCAGGAAATTCTCGATGCGCCCGACGGCGGCGCGCTCATCGATTGGCTGATTCGGCAACCCCTGTTGTACAGCGAAGACGGCATTCCCTATACGATGGTCCACGCGGGTCTGCCGCCCCAGTGGGATACCGCCGATGCGCAATTGCACGCCCGCGAGGTAGAGTCCGCCCTCCGTGGCCCGAAGCGATCAGAATTTCTCGCACACATGTATGGCGATCAACCGGACACCTGGGAGGAATCCCTGGACGGTTGGCGACGCCTGCGTTTCATCACCAACGCATTGACGCGCATTCGCTACGTGGACGCGGACGGCAGGCTGGATCTCGCCGAGAGCGGCACACCGGGAAACCAGCCTGAAAACCTGAAACCCTGGTTCGCGCCACCGTCGAGACGCAGCCGCGGAGAAGCCATCGTCTTCGGTCATTGGGCCACGCTCCAGATCGGGCAGACCCTCGATGCCGCCCACGGCGTGTTCCACCTCGACACCGGTTGTGTCTGGGGCGGGCCGTTGACCGCGTTGCGCCTGGACGACGAACGCCTGTTCAGTGTCCCGAGCCAGCAGTAAGCTACCTTCTCTCCAGATCAACGAAGCTGTAGGCGCAGGGGGCGTCCTCTCCGGCTGCGTGATCCTCGCGAGAGACTTCGCGCCATTCCTCTTCGTCGTACTCGGGGAACCACGTGTCGCCGTCGAAGCTACCGTCGAGCAGGGTGAGGCACATGCGATCGGCGAGAGGCAGCGCCAGCGCGTAGATCTGCGCGCCACCGATGATCATCGGCTCGTCCCCGTCGTCGCACGCGGCCAACGCGGCGTCGAGATTCGGAAAGACGTCGCAACCGGGGGCCCGATAGTCGGCGTCACGGCTCAGCACGATGTTTCTGCGCCCGGGGAGGACGGCGCCGATGGAATCGTGGGTGCGGCGTCCCATGATGATGGGCTTACCCATCGTAATCGCGCGGAAACGGCGCATGTCTGCCGGAATGCGCCAGGGCAGGCGATCGCCGTCGCCGATCAGCCGATTGCGGTCCATGGCGGCGACAAGAGCGATCATCATGAACTCACGCGGCTCGACGGCCCCGGCCGGCCCTGGACGGCCCTAGACGGCAATGGGCGCCTTGATGGAAGGATGGTACTCGTATCCGCTCAACACGAAATCGTCGTAACCGAAGTCGAAGATCGAGCCGACGTCCGGATTCAGCGTCATCGTTGGTAGCGGGTACGGCTCGCGCTCGAGCTGCGTCTCCACCTGCTCCAGATGATTGACGTAGAGATGCGCGTCGCCCAGGGTATGGACGAAATCCCCGGGCTCAAGATCTGTCACCTGCGCGATCATCATGGTGAGCAACGCGTAGGATGCAATATTGAACGGTACGCCGAGAAAGAGATCCGCGCTTCGCTGGTAGAGCTGACAGGAGAGCCGCCCGTCGGCCACGTAGAACTGAAACAACAGATGACATGGCGGCAGGGCCATCCTCTCGATCTCGGCCACATTCCACGCGCACACGATGTGCCGCCGCGAATCGGGATCGCGCCGGATGCTCTCGATGACCCGGCTAATCTGATCGATGCGTTTGCCGTCCGGGGCCGGCCACGAGCGCCATTGGGATCCGTAAACGGGCCCGAGCTCACCATTCTCGTCCGCCCACTCGTCCCAGATCGTGACGCCGCGCTCCTGCAGGTAGGCGACGTTGGTCTCGCCCCGCAGGAACCAAAGCAATTCGTGAATGATGGACTTGAAGTGCAGGCGCTTGGTGGTGACCGCGGGAAAGCCCTCGCACAGAGGAAAGCGCATCTGGTGTCCGAACACACTGAGCGTGCCGGTGCCGGTGCGATCTCCCTTGCGCGCGCCTCGGTCACGGACGTGGCGCAGGAGTTCCAGATACTGCTTCATCGCTGCCCGTCCCTCATTTTCCGCGACGAGACTTCGCCGGCATGGTTGGCGGCGTCGTCTCGGCGTTGGCCTCGAATCGGTATGCGAGCCACATGAACAGCGCGCCGAGGATGATCATGGGAGTACTCAATACCTGGCCCATGGTAACCCAATCGAAGGCGAGGTAGCCGAGGTGCTCGTCAGGCACGCGTACGAACTCGACGAGAAATCGAAACACGCCGTACCCGAGCAGGAACGCGCCGGAGACGGCCATGGTGGGACGCGGCTTGCGGGAGTACAACATGAGAATGACGAACAGCGCGACACCCTCCAGCAGCGCCTCGTAGAGCTGAGACGGGTGACGCGCCACACCGCCGGCGCGCGGATCCGGAAATACCATGGCCCAGGGAAGATCCGACGGCGCGCCCCATAAATTGCCGTTGATGAAGTTGCCCAACCTGCCGAAGAAGATGCCCGGAGGAACGAAGGGCGCGACGAAGTCGGCCACCTGGAAGAATGTCCGGCCCCGGCTGCGGGCGAACCACCACATGCCGATGAGCACGCCGATCAGGCCCCCGTGAAACGACATGCCGCCCTGCCAGATGCGCAGGATCATCGACGGATCGTCGGCGAATCGACCCAGATCGTAGAACAAGACGTAGCCGAGACGCCCGCCGATGATTGTGCCCAACGCCAGATAGAAGAGCAGGTCATCTACCGCGGCGGCGCTCCAGTTGCGCCAGGGATCCTTCGCGCGGATTCGGCCCAGCATCCAGCCGGAGCCGAAACCGAAGAGATACATGAGGCCGTACCAATGGACCTTCAGCGGGCCGACCTGGAAGGCGACGGGATCGATGTCGGGAAAGGCGATCATTGGCGTCCGATTCTAACCCCGATTCAGACCGGCGCGTCAGACGAATGTTCCGGGGCCGGTGCTATGCTCGATGCAGCGCTTCCGAAGCCCCAGCGGGGACGCAAGCTCTCCCCGCCCTCAATCCCGGACCACTCGCACCAGCAGCGCCTTCAGGTATTCGCTCTCCGGCAACCCGGGGTGGATCGGGTGATCCCCCGCCTGGTGGCCCCGCTCGAGGATCTGCGCCCAGCAGCCGACGTCGGAGGCGGCGCCGGCGACGACCTCCTGGTGCTCCGCGGCGCTCAGGTGGAACGAGCAGGACGCCGATAGCAGGAGGCCGTCGGCGGCGAGGACCTGCATGGCGCGGCGATTCAGCCGCCGATAGGCCTCGAGACCTGCGCGCCGATCCTTCCTGCGGCGCATGAACGCCGGAGGATCGACGACCACGACATCGAATCGCTGCTCCTCCGCGCGCAGCGCGCGCAGGGTGTCGAAGACGTCGCCCCGGCGCACCTGCACCCGCTGGCCCACGCCGTTCAGCTCGGCATTGCGCGTCGCACCGGCCAGGGCGCTCTCGGACGAATCCAGGCACAGCACCGAGGACGCGCCGCCGAGAGCGGCCTGGATACCGAAGCCCCCGAGGTAGCTGAAGCAATCGAGAACGGTGCGTCCCTCGACATGGGTCGCGAGCCGCGCGCGGTTGCGGCGGTGATCGTAATACCAGCCGGTCTTCTGCCCCTCCAGCGGCGAGATCTCGAACGTCGCGCCGTTCTCCTCCAGGCGCACGAGGGGCGGCACCTCTCCGTGGACCACCTCGACGCCGGAAGGCAGTCCCTCGAGATCGCGGCTCGCGAGATCGTTGCGCAAGACCACCCCGGCGGGCCGGCAACGTTCGATGAGGCCGTCGACGACCGCATCCCGCACGCGCTCCATTCCCGCCGTGCCAATCTGCACCGCCAGCACGTCGCCGAAGCGATCGACGACGAGGCCCGGCAGGCGATCGCCTTCCCCGTAGACGAGTCGGCAGTCGGGTAGCCAGCCGAGAGCATCGCGAAGCGACAGCGCGCTGGCCAGGCGATCCTGGACCAGGGCCTCGTCGAGGGCGCAGTCGACCTCCCCGCTCACCATGCGTGCGCAGATGAGCGAGTGGGGATTCACATAGGCGCTGCCGAGCGGCTTACCGGAGTGGGTGAATACGTTCGCGCAATCGCCGGCTTCGAACGCGGTGAGCGGGCTGCGCTCGATGGCCACCTCGTTGCTGAACACCCAGGGATGCCCGCGCTGCACACGACGTTCCTGGCGGCGGCGAAGAAACAGGCTCGGGAGGCTCATGGGTGCTCGTTGACGGCCAAGGCAGAGGGTAATACATATACTGTCCCTCAATTGTGTAGACCCGCAACCCATCAGGGACGATCGGCAATACGTGAAACACCGCCTCCTGCGCGACTCGATGTCGCTTTCCATCAACCGCCGCGTCTTCTACGGCTGGGTCATGCTGGGCGTCGGGGCGTTGACCTTCTTTGCGACCGGGCCCGCCCAGTCCCATATATTCAGCGTTTACATCTCGCCCGTCAGCGACGATCTCGGCATTTCCCGCACGTCGATCTCGTCGGCTTACGCGATCGCCACCCTGGCGGCGGCCCTGGGCCTGCCCTACATGGGCCGACTCATCGACCGCTTCGGCGTGCGCCGCGTGGTGCTCTCCGTCGCCATCCTGTTCGGCTTCGCCAACATCGCCTTCGGCCACGTCACGGGCCTGGTGACCCTGGCACTCGCGTTCGCGGCGCTTCGCTTTCTCGGGCAGGGGTCTCTCGCGCTGAGCGCCAACTACCTGGTATCCCAGTGGTTCAGCCGAAAACGCGGCATCGCCTTGAGCCTGACCGCGCTCGGCTTCTCCGTCAGCATGGCCCTGCATCCGCCCCTGGCCCAATGGCTGATCGATCAGGTGGGCTGGCGCGCGTCGTGGTTCTGGCTGGGCATCATGACCTGGCTCCTGCTGGTGCCGATGATCGTGATCCTCATCCAGAACCGGCCCGAGGACCTGGGACTCGTACCGGACGGCGAGTCGCCGCCGGATAAGGACACCGACCTGCGCCGCGACGACATGAACGTCGGCTTGACGCTCAAGGCCGCTATCCGCACGCCGACCTTCTGGATCATCGCAATCGGCCTCTCGAGCCTGTCCATGCTGGTGACGGGGATGTTCTTCCACCAGGTCTCGGTGTTCTCGCTCCAGGGACTGAGCGCGCAGACCGCGACCCGGGCGTTCTCGATCTCAGCGGTGGTCATGGTGATCACCATGCCGGCCTTCGGCTACCTGCTGGACCGATTACCGCCCCGGCGGATGTTCGCGAGTGCGCTCCTCATCATGAGCGCGGCGCTGGTGGCGCTCGCGCAGGTGACGGACGTTCCGACCATGATCGCGTTCAGCGTCGTGTTCGGTCTCGCCAACGCCGGGCTTCAGTCCCATTACACCTTCATGTGGCCGCGCTACTTCGGTCGGCGCCACCTAGGCAGCATCCAGGGAACCGCTCAGACCATCGGTATCATCGGCGCGTCCATCGGGCCGCTGCCCATGGGGATCGCGTTCGATCTCTACGGGAGCTACACGGGGGTGCTGTACTGGCTTGCGCTGTTGCCGGTCGCCTGCGCGCTCATGCTCGCGTTCCTGAGGCCCCCCAATTTGGGCCACTGATGCCGGCGGCGCAGGCGCTCAGCGATTCTCCAGCCTGCCATAGTCGAACCTGCCCGCCTCCAGGGGTGAGAGTTTCTCGTAGGCTGCGAACAGATCGTCGCTGTGAGCCCAGAACGCGGGGTTGCTGCGGCGTACGCCGTAGCGGTCCAACAGTGCTCCGTAACCGGCCTCGCTCTCGAGCTTGGCGACGGCGGCCACGAATGCCGGCAGCGCACTCCTGTCCACGCGCAGGAACGAGTTCGGGTAGGCGCCGACAAATCCTTTCGCCACCGTCAGAGTGTTCTCCTCGGGCAGCAGAGCCTTCTTGTCCGAGAACAGGTGTGACACGTTGCTGCGGCCGACATTGCGAAGCAGCGTCACGTGCGCGTCCGGCGCACCCGGCATCCCCGTCACTGTCACGAATCCCGACTCAGGCAGCCAGCCGAGGCTTCTGCCCTGCACTGCCGCCAGCCTCCCCAGCTCCTTTGCGAGGACCGCATCCTCACTGTCGGCGACGTCGAGGGATTCGTCGAGGGCGGGTCCCAGGTGTCGGCGCAGCATGTCGAAGAGCTCGGCCTTCGGGTCGTCGGTCTCGAAGGGGATCCCGGAATCCACTTCGAAGTTCATGCGATCGCCGTAAACATACCCCTTCACCCTCTCACTCGCTCCCCGGTACCAGTTGTCGCGGTAACGCGCGCGGGCCTCCTCGGGCAGAAGGGTGAGGAAATTGAACTCTCCTTCCATGCGCAGGAAGTCCATGTACAGGCGCGAGTTGAGCTGATGACCGACGTTGCCATACACGTCGAACCCCGCCACCAGCAGATAGTGAATGCGCTCGAGAATGGGATACTCGATCAACCAGGCGGTTTTCGGCACATCGCCGACGAAACCCTTGACCACGGTGGCGCTGTCGAAGTGACGGAAGACCGTCAGCGCGGCGTTGGGATTCTGGCGATCGCCGTCCCAGACAATGTCGAGGGTGATGTCCTCAGGGCGGGTGAAGACTTCGTTCAGGTACTCGCTCTTTGCCGCCAGGTAGTTATTTTCAAGCTCCGAGTAGCGCATCCACGGGATCAGCGCGGAAGTCTCGCTGCCCTCGCTGCTGGGCAGACGCAGGTTGTCTCTCTCGCTGTCGAGGAAGTGCGCGCCCTCGTTCTTGACCTTGTTGTCGGGATTGACGAACACCACCCAGAACTGGTCCTCGATGACGCTCAGCGCGATCTGGCCGCGGCACACGGGCCCCTTGATGAAGCCCATGATCGTGAAGTGCGCCTCGTCGAGCATGAATCGGTAGCGTGAGTTCGAGGGAATGTCGCGAAACGCAATGAACGGATTCGAGGCAACGTTCGGATTGTACCCGGGCAGCTCCGAAACCTCGTAGGACGGATCCAGGAACAGCTCCCGGTAGCGCGCCATACGCGCCGGGCCGAAGGCGTAGGGCATGTGAGTCTTGGCAACGATGGTGGTGCGCACCGGCTGCAGGCGATAGTAGACACGATCGGTGCGGGGGTCGTCGTAGGGCCGGCGCGTCGCGACCTGCTCGACGGGGAGCCCGGGTGCGGTGCGCGAGCGTACCAGGCGGAAGAATCGGCGCTCCTGCACGTCGTCGAAATAGATGTGTCCCAGGAACAGGTGCTCATAGATGTAACGGCTCATCAGCCGTTCCTTGTTCGAGGGGCCGTTCAGGAATTTCTCCCAGCGCGCGATGCGCTCCTGGAACGCCGGCCCCGGGGGCGGCGCCGCGTAGTAGGGAGCGCCGAGGGCGAGCCATTGCATCAAAACATGGTCCTCTTCCTCGCTGATCCCTGGCAGCGCGAAGGGCATGCCCCAGAGCGGGTGCTTCTCCTCGAACGCGTCGAACTCTTCCATGGTCGCGCACTGCTGCTTGCGGCCGAGGGAGAGATCGAATGTGTCGGGCAGATGCTTCGAGTCGGGGAGAGGATGCGCGCGTTTCTGCTGCAGCATGCGGGCCATGACGCCGGCGCCGATGTTCGCCTCCGGCGTCTGCTCGCGCTCGTTCAATACCGGGTGGAAGCGCATGTCACGCCACTCGGCGGTCGAGCGGGCGTCCTCGAAGAGCCGTGTCAGCGCGGCCGCGCCGAGGCGCCCGCCGTCGTAGACGACTTCCTTGCTGGCGCCGCGGTCGATGCCCTCGAAGGCGCTCAGCTTCAGCTGACAAGGGGCATCGTAGCACGCGTGGCAAACCACGCAGCGCCCGTCGAGCACCGGCTTCACGTCCCGCCAGTAATCCACCGGCAGGGACGCGGCCTCCACGGTCAGCCGGTTGCGGGGCTCGGCCGGGCCGTAGGCGTCGTCCAGCGCGGTGCCGCGCATGCCCGCGCAGCCGCTGATGAGCAACGCCGTCAGGATGAGATTTCGCCTGCCCTTGATCACGTGAACGCTCCCGTATCCAGCCGCGCGCAGGTTACCAGGGTAGACCGGCGCGCACGACTTCTTGCGCCATTCTCGCTGAATCTCTCCAACCATTGCCATCGAGTTTAGCCTTGCCCATGATGGGCCATGGATGACTCCGACCACGATCTCCAGGTCGCCATCTGGCGCGGCGCCGACGAAGGCCGCTTCGTGGACTACGACGTACCGGCCAGGGACAACCAGACCGTTCTCGATGTGGTCACCTGGGTGCAGCGTCACCTCGACCCGACGCTGTCTTATCGCTTCGCCTGCCGGGTCGGCATGTGCGGCTCCTGCGCCATGACCGTGAACGGGCGGCCCCGCTGGACCTGCCGCACCCATGTCCGCAAGGTGGCCGGCGACGGGCGCCTCACCATCGAGCCGCTGCGCAACCTCCCCCGCATCAAGGATCTCGCCTGCGACATGACGCCGTTCTTCGACAAATGGCAGCGGGCAGGAGGACGATTCCGGGGCGGCGCAGGGCGCGGCGAAGCGATACCGCGACTCGATCCCGCGAGCCCGGAACGGCGGGCAGCGGACGCGGCAATCGAATGCATCAACTGCGCCGTGTGCTACAGCGCGTGCGACACCGTCGCCTGGAACCCTGACTACCTGGGTCCCGCCGCGCTCAACCGCGCGTGGACCCTCGTGAACGACGCCCGCCATGCCGAGAGGGCGCGAGTACTCGACGTGGTGGCGGAGGACGGCGGCTGCCACGCGTGCCACACCCACGGCAGCTGCGTCGAGACCTGTCCGGTGGAACTCAACCCCACAGCCAGTATCGCGGGATTGAAACGCCGCACGCTGCGGCGCGTGTTGCCGGGTGGCGGCGACTGATGGAGGCGCGTCTCTTCGCCCTGCAGCGGATGAGTGCGATGCTGCTCGCTCCCCTTGTGCTCGTACACCTCGTTCTCATCCTCTACGCCGTGCGCGGTGGACTGAGCGCGGACGAGATCCTCGCGCGCACCCGAGGCAGCATCGTATGGGCGCTCTTCTACGGTGCCTTCGTGCTGGCCGCCGCGGTGCATGCCCCCATCGGTGTGCGCAACGTGCTGAGGGAGTGGACGCCCTGGAGGGGAATGAGCCTGGATGGCGCAATGCTGCTGCTGGCGGCGTTACTGATGGCGACGGGGCTACGTGCGGTGTGGGCAGTAGTCGTATGAGCGCCGTCGACAACGTGCGCCCGGATCGCCGTCATGCCGGATTCGCGGCCTTCATCATCCACCGTCTCTCCGGGATTCTGCTGGCGCTATTCCTGCCCCTGCACTTTCTGACCCTGGGACTCGCGCTGGACGGCGCGCAATCCCTCGACCGACTCCTTGCCTTCGCGGAGCTGCCATTGGTAAAGACATCGGAGTGGGCCCTCGTGACGCTGCTGACGATCCATCTCGTGTTCGGGATTCGCGTGCTGGCGCTGGAGTTCCTCCCCTGGCGGGGTGCGCGGAAGGGCTGGATTGGCCTGGGCGCCGGTCTCGCGGTGGGCGCCGGGATCGTCTTCCTTGTCGGTGCCTGGTGAGATGCAAATGCATCGGCAACGTACCGACGTCCTGATTCTGGGATCCGGAGGCGCCGGGCTCCTGGCCGCGCTGCACGCGAAGCGGGTCGCGCCGGATCTGGATGTCACCGTCGCCGTCAAGGGGCTCATGGGCAAGTGCGGCTGCACGCGCATGGTCCAGGGCGGCTACAACGTGGCGCTGGCGCCGGAGGATTCGCTGGAGCGCCACTTCATGGACACCATCGTCGGCGGCAAGTGGCTGCCGCGCCAGGATCTCGCCTGGCGTCTGTGCGAGGGCGCCATCGAGCGCATCGCCGAGCTCGAGAACGAGATGGGCTGCTTCTTCGATCGCAACGCCGACGGCACGCTGCATCAGAAGGCCTTCGCCGGCCAGAGCTTCGACCGAACCGTGCACAAGGGCGATCTCACCGGCATCGAGATCATCAACCGCCTCATGGAGCAGGTGTGGGCGCTCGACGTGCACCGGCTCGAG